>NZ_JBHSZV010000051.1:0-91809 GCF_042663045.1 Halobacillus seohaensis
AAACTTAATGTTTAACATAGGAGAACCTTCCTTGATTTACACAGACTTCTTGACACTACCGACTAGACGAGACCCCGCAGAGCGAAGCTCGAGGAGACTCGGCGTCTGCCCGCGGAAAGCGATCTGTTTTCCCTGCCCTCCCAAACTCCATACGGCAAACGGATCTCTTGTTATGAAACAAACTGGGGCGTTAGTTCAATAACTCTAATATCTAAGAAGAACGAAAACATACATTATTTTATTCATTAAAATGTATGTTTTGCTTCTTTGTTATTCACCTTCACCGTATGAATCAGGACAATGATTAACAGATGTTTTGTTATTAGAGAATGCAATTCACTATAAAATGGGATGATAATTTCGAGTAAAGTGTGTCAGTTTTTAGCAGAAACTGTTTCATTTTAAATGACGGTCACACAAGGTTTACTCGCATCCATCGTTTCGCTCATAACACAATATAACACGCTTACAAATGCCCCTAACAACTTAATAAGTTTTAAAGTCGAAGTAAGTGTTTATGTGTGCTCACCCTTGGAATTGGGTATACCTTTAATAGATGCAATTTGCAGAGAGGTGATTTGGATGTTTTATTCAGTAACTTTACAAAAAATATTAATATTCTTAGGGATTGGAGTGACAATAGGGGCAGTTGTAGGATTTAGTGCTGTTTTAGGTTTTGAACTGGACGGTTCTGTTTTTGTGCTTTCTATGTTTCTTAGTATTCTTACAGTATTTGCGGCAGCTATGTACGCAGAGCTTTATCATATTCGAGAAGCCGTCAATAAACAGCGCCAACAGCAAAATCAATCAAAAAAATAAGGCTCTATACTAAATGTGGTGGTGCCCTCAGTCATATCAATGAATCAAAATGTTTATTAGCAATGAAAGTTTCTACTATTGAAGCATTTCACAAAAAGGTTAAGACATGTAAACGTTGGAAGCAGGAGATTTTGCAGTCATTTATATTCCTGTTCAATAGCAGATATATTGAAAGTGTAAACGATTAAAAGAGAAATATTGTGGCGACAAGAGGTTAGTAAGGCTCTAGTTTAAATGAATTTGGGATAGATCACGAAGCAGAAATTTGCAAGACTCCTGGCTGAAAAGCGAGCGATTCGAAGACCCCACAGCCGTTTTTTCTAGGCGGCCTATGCATAATCTACTTTTATACAAAAGAGCCTTTAAAAGAGTTGTGGAATGGAAAATACACCACCACATTTGACAGAGAACCAAAAATAAAAGGCAGAGTTCTCTCTGTCTTTTATTATGGAATTATAAAGGATGCAATTAATATAACGGCATATAAAACGCCGATTGTAATGATGATAAAGTAACTCGATTTTGTTAGCTTTTTAAAGATGATAAAGAAGGTAGCTATAACGACGCTTATAATGAAAATCCAGTAAATTGTTTCCATTGGCAAAAATTCCTTCTTTCCAGCGGAGTTTTATGAATAAAATAATCGTCTAAAATGAATAGGGTGTTAGTAAAAGTCTGGCAGATTCTCTAACTAGTTCATGTGTTTAATGGTTCACTAAAATGTACATATTTATCGAATGGTTGGGACCTATAGTATTTATCATACGTAGCCAGTGGAATCTTGACAAGTTATTTAATGTGCTAATTGCCATTATAGTAAGGTGATTCAAATGGTGAAACTTTACTAAATTTATTCTGTTTGGGTGGTTCCATCTTAGATGGGTCGCTATAAGGTCAGCTTGTATTATCTGCTAGTTTTGAAATCATAGAATGAGGGAACGGACGGTATGCATAAGCGGTAAGGATTTGAGGGGCATATGATATGAGTGACGTAATCGTTTTTGTATTATTTATAGTAGCGGCTGTCTCAACTTTTTTTGTAGCATCACGATTAACAATGTTCGGCGATGCTGTAAAGGAGAAAACCAAAGCTTCCTCGTCTTTTATGGGAGTGATCATTGGGATTGCAATCTCCCTGCCCGAATTAACATCAAGCGTTACAGCAGTAGCCATTGATGCACCAGACTTGGCTGTTGGCAATTTAATCGGCAGTAATTTATTTAACATAATGGGGTTAGCAATTTTTGATTTAGTATATCGTCGTTATCAAATTATGACGTATGCTTCAATAGAAAGTAAGCTTTATGGATGGTTAGTAATTCTTCTAACGCTTATCGTTCTTTTTGGATTAACCTTTACTTTTCCTACTCATATTTTTCATATTAGTTATTCTACAATAGTGATTGTGCTGTTGTACGTTATTGGGTCCAAATGGATTAACGATCGTACAGAGTATAAAGGAAGAAAAATTAAACGGGAAAATAAAAGGTATAAAGATTATTCCTATCAACAAGTAATGACCTATTTTATTTTATCTGCTTTTGGCATTATGATTATTGGGAGTGTTTTAACTATTACTGCTGAAAGGATTGCAACCATTACAGGTTTGGGTGCATCTTTTGTTGGTGCTTTTCTTGTGGCTATTAGCACCTCATTACCAGATGCGGTTAGCGTAGGGACTGCTTTGAAATTAAGAAGGTTCAATTTAGGGATTAGTTCCTTATTAGGGAGTAATGCTTTTAATATAATGGTATTAGCTATTACAGATTTTATTTATTTGCGAGGAGGCTTGTTTGGGAAATCAAGTCCTTCTAATTTAATTATTGGAAGTGTTTCCATTGTATTCATTTTACTTATTATCTTTAACATCACACGGAAGAGGGAACGGCCGTCATGGAGTTATGCTATCCCTTCTGTTCTAATTATCTTAGGTTATTTTGTAACCACTTATTTTGTGTTTCAAATGAGGTGAGTGAAGCGTTTCACCTATTCGAGTTTGGTTTATTAAAAAGGGGTGCGAAACGTGGAATTACCAGAACATTTAATAAAAATGGGTTCAGGTGGTCGAAGGAAAGCTAATCGAAAACCGAATCAAAAAGAAATTTTAGCACTACAATTTTAGATTACTAAATAGAACACATTACTCTTGTCAGCGTAGCTTTAGAGCGTATTCTAGGGAAAGGTTACAAAATTACTGAAATATTGGTAGTTTAAGAATGGCCTGCATTTTTATATTCTGCTGAACTACTGATAGATAAAGCATGACCACCACGTGAAGCTAAAGCGTTAATAAGACCCGTTCATCCTGGGGGAGATGCGGGTCTGAATCTTGTTCATTGAGCTATAGGAAGGGAATCTTCTCTTTCGAAAATAAAGTAACCTTGTTGACTAATGGAACTTGAACCGATACCTGTACTTCGTCTACTCTTAATAGCGACAAGCCTTTGCTCATCTACACCCTGAATGCTGTATATTCTTTCTTCAGAGTTGACGGAGTTTACGCGCTGTTGGTCAAGTGGATTTTCAGGTTTTACGCTCCCTAAAGATTCCTTAAGATCTGATTTTTCTACACGTTTTCCTGTTTGGACGAACATGTTGTCATTATGAATAATATAAGTGTGGCGAACGATAGTCGAACTTTCCCTTTCTCCTTGTTCGCTTGCATGCTCTATTGAATCTTGAGCCTCTTCATTTTCAATGAACTGTTGAGATTTCATTTCAGTGTTTATTGATCGTTGGGATAATAAAGATATATCATTTGCAGAAGAGTAAGGAGGTTGGTAGTTAAGTTGGAAGAAAACGAAGGCGAGGACAGCTACTGCGGGTACAGGTAAAGCTGCTCTAGCCCAATTTTTCGTTGGTTTGCTTGTCTGTTTTGTTAATTTATTTACTAATTTATTTACTTCTTGTTCATCCATAGGAACTTTTTGGTATTTGACATTATGATTCATCTTTTTCAAACGACGATCCATAAGTTCGTTCATATGTAGGAGCTCCCTTCTGAGGCTAACTGTTCCTGTAATAGCTGGCGTGCCCGACGCAATCTAGTTTTGACAGTGTTTGGACTCACATTTAACAATTGAGCCATATCTTTCAGTTCGAAATATTCAAAGTAAAACAGAATAATCACTTCTCTATATTTATCCTCAAGCTGTAATACATGTTCTAGTAACTCTTCGTTCTCACTTTTATTAATAGTGTGCTGTTCTGGTGTGCTATTTTTAGATGGGATGTGTTGAAACACTTCAGCCCCTTTTCTTATCACTCGACGAAAGTATGAGCTTTTGAGATGGTCCTTACATAAATTAATTGTAATTTTGTAGAGCCATGTTTTTTCACTAGACTGTTGTTTAAAGGTTCGGTATTTTTGATAAGCTTTAATGAAGGTTTCTTGAATAATGTCTTCAGCAAGAGCGTGGTCTTTTACATAAGAATAGGCAATCCATTTCAAGTCATGACTATACAGGTGAATCCATTCTTCCATTTTGTTTTCTAATGAACTTTTATTTCTGGTTTTATCAGCAGTTTCTTCAGTGCGCTCTTTTCCTATCAATTTGTCCCACCTCATTAAATAGACGACACTCCCCTCTATGAGGTTTTAGTTAAATAGAAACTATTCACCGTGTTTAATGTGTCTAGCATAACACAAGATCTACTCTTGAAATTAATAGATGTGAAAATTGAATCATAAAATAATTAGGTTGCTTGTTAGATTAAGTAGTTCCGATACTGTGAAGAAAGTCTAAAGTAACAGGTGAATTAACGTACTAAAACATACTATGTTTAGCACCATAAAATAACAGTACAAACAAAAACGTTTGGATTTTTAATGCCCAAGCGTTCTTTTTTTATATTTTCTTGTTAAACTAAGCTCCAGATTGTGGAAAATTAACTTCAAGACATTCCGGTGGTTTCCGTTACAAAGGATGGCGTGTGAAGGTCCGGGAAATCACTCGCTTTCCGTGGGCATGTGGTGAGCTTCCTCAGGCTACGCCTTGCGGGATCTCACCGATCATGTTCATCCCACAGGAGTCTCGCAATTTCCCGGACCTTCTTGTTTTCGTGAGGAGAACGGAAGCATCAGATGTGGGGCTTAAGTGAAAAGCACTCCTTATGAGTGAGAATTGTGCTGGAGAATGCTTTCTTCCATATCGCTTAAAGCCCCACTATTCAATATAAGAATGGCGGTTCCGTTACTTTTATCGGAGAATGGGGGGATGGGAAAGACTCGCTTTCCGCTGACAGACGTCGAGTCTTCTCGAGCTTTGCAGGCCACTGAAAAAGCCTCTACAAAGAAAAGTACAATATCGGTGATATCATTGACTTTTCCTTCTATATATTGATTGATTTTGTTTTTATTCTCTTATACTATCAGTTTTTCAGTGGCCTCCTAAAGCTCTGTGGGGTCTGGCCATTCTATCCTTTCCCGCAGGAGTCTCGAGGTTTCCCATCCCCCAGATATAAAAATCAAAATCGCAAATAGCATACCAATTAACATAGTAATTAGCACGTTGACACCAGCTATTGTCATTAATTTTGTATGATAATTAATTCAAGTGTTATTATCCGTAACATTTGAATTATCAGCAAAAATAAGAGGCCAATTATATACAATTTGGTCTGCTAATTCGTATGCTATTTCGTGAGTTCTCCACCGAAACGGAACTACTTATTGTTAGATGTGATTGTTTTCTATTCGAGCAGTATTGTTGATTAAAGAGTTGCTAAAAAAGAATGGTTCCGTTAATAAAGAGAGAGGGGATGGGGTGGGGGGGAGTAAATCCATAACAGATGCCACTGAAAAACTGATAATTTAAGAGAATAATGATCAAAACGTTTAACATGGCTAAGAGAAAATAAAACCACCTAAGGACATGTTGTCCTTAGGTGGTTTGTTAACTATTAACTATTGAGCTGTACGTTCTTTGCTTTTCTTATCTTTTCTGTCCAAGCTGTCAAGTCTGGACAATAATCCAACACCAAAGTCTTTATCGACAGTAGGGTTAGGGTTCTCGTTAAAGATACTCTTAGAAGACTCATAAGCGCTAGAACCATGTTCAGCAAAGTCTAAACCAGAGATTTCTTCTTCGCGAGATACACGGATACCAAATGCAGATTTTAGAACGAATATCACAATAGCTGTAGTACCCATTGTCCAAGCAATAACTGCAAGTACCCCAACGGCTTGAATACCTAGTTGAGCAATGCCGCCGCCATAAAATAGACCGCCGTCTACTGCGAAAAGTCCTACAGCTAGTGTACCCCAAACACCGCAAATTCCGTGAACAGCAATAGCACCTACTGGATCATCAATGTGAAGCTTACGGTCAAGAAGTTGAACACCCTCTACAAGAATAACACCTGCGATTAGACCAGTAATGATTGCTCCAATGGCTGAAAGGTCTCCGGTTCCTGCAGTAATACCTACAAGACCAGCTAAAGCACCGTTTAAAGTTAGTGATGCATCAATGCGCTTATATTTCATGTAGGAATAAAAACCCGAACCAATAACCCCGGCAGAAGCAGATAACAATGTTGTCATGATAACGGTAGGGATAAGTGAAGTATCAGCAGCTAGTGTACTACCACCGTTAAAGCCAAACCAACCAAACCAAAGGATGAATACCCCTAAAGCACCAATAGGAATGTTATGGCCTTGAATAACATTTACTTTACCACCACTGTATTTTCCTAAACGTGGTCCAAGGAACATGACAGCTACAATGGCTCCAATAGCACCTGTTAAGTGAACTACGGTAGATCCGGCAAAGTCAATAAATCCAATCTGTGACAACCATCCACCGCCCCACACCCAGTGTCCTACAACGGGATAAATAAAAGCAGTCATTGCAATTGTTAGCAATAAGTATGAACTGAACTTGATTCTTTCAGCTACTGCACCTGAGATAATTGTCGCACATGTGGCTGCGAATACGGCTTGGAAGACAAAGAAACCAATTTGATCTTCATGACCGCTTAATAGAAAACCATCTAATCCTATAAAACCACCACCTGAGGAACCAAACATGAATCCATATCCAACGATGAAGTATAGAATAGAAGCAATGGACATCGTCATAAAGTTTTTCATTAAGATATTCAAAGCGTTTTTCGAGCGGGTGAACCCGGCCTCTACCATTGCGAATCCTGCGTGCATGAAAAACACTAGGAAGGTTGCGACCATAACCCAAATTAAATCAACGGATTCTAGAACTGATGCAGGAGTAGGTGCCGCAGCACTTGCTACAACTGGAAAACTAAGAGAAGCTAACAATAATAACGGGAGTATTTTTTTCATTATATTTTCCATCCTTCCAAATAGTATTATATTAGTGCGGCTTTTCCGCTTTCACCTGTGCGAATTCGATAAACTTCATCAATCGAAGATACGAAGATCTTCCCATCTCCAACTTCATCTGTAGCACAAGTGTTTGTAATGGTTTCAACGATTTCTTGTACTTCAGAGTCTTCAATAACCATTTCAACTTTCACTTTCGGGTAAAGTTTCACTTCGTAACGGTTACCTCGGAAGATACCCTCTTGTCCTTTTTGCTGACCACACCCTGCGACTTCAGAAACGGTTAATCCCTTGACACCCATAACGTCAAGATTTTCCCGTAACGTTTGAAAAGCTTCGGGGCGTATTATTGCCTCCACTTTTTTCATGGATAATTTCCTCCTTTGAATTTCGTGTTAGTTTTCTTAACACAATAAGTTATGTTAAGTCCTACTATAAAACAAATATTCAGAAAAATCAATAGATAAATTTTAATAATGTAAGAAAAGTTGACACAAATAAAAAAACACAGGTCATTTTAAAAAAATGACCTGTGTAAAGGGAGCATTATAGGGTTTTACAAATCGTCGAATCCATTATCTTCAGAAACCTTAGTATACTGCCTTGATTTTTGTTCAAAGAAGTCCGATTTTCCTTCATCCACTTCCTGATAAGCGCGGATCCATTTCAATGGGTTTTCCTGATATTCAGGATAAGGTTTATCGACTCCCATTAACTTGCAACGCTTATTAGCAATAAAACGAATGTAATCTTCTAAATCGTTTATGGCAATGCCTGGGAACTCATTGCCAATAATGTGATGAGCCCACTTAATTTCAAGCTCAACGGCTTCTTTAAAGGTTTCCGTTACGAAATTTTCATACCAATCACGGTCAAGTCCAGGATTCTCATTTAAAGTCTCTTTAAAGATGTGTGCAAACAAGTTCACATGAATTTGTTCGTCGCGATTAATGTAATTAATCATTGTACTTGTTGATACCATTTTTTGATTTCGCGCTAAGTTGTAGAAGAAGGCAAATCCTGCGTAGAAAAATAAGCCTTCTAATACAACATCATAAACGACTGACTTCAAAAAGGTTTCAACATTTGGTTGTTCGGCGAAATCTTCATAACCATTGGTAATGAATTGATTGCGTTCAATTAAAATTTCATCATGTTTCCAGTATTCGAAAATGCGCTCTTGTTCGCTTTGATCCACTAGTGTAGATAAGACATACGAATATGACTGATTGTGTACGACTTCCTGAAAAGCGAGCACTTGCATTAAAGCAGAGACACTAGAATCAGTTATATAGTCAGCGATTTTACTAGAGTAATCGGTTTGAATAGAATCTAGAAAGGCGAGCAATCCAATTATCTTTTTAAAAGAAGCTTGCTCTTGTTCCGATAGCTCCGGCCATTGTTTTAAATCGTTGCTCATATTAATTTCACTTGGAATCCAAAAATTAGCTAGCATTGTTTTATACATAGGATAGGCCCATGAATAACGGGTGTCATCCCAATTTAATACGTTTGAGCTGCGGCCATTGACCATGCCTGTTGAGGCATTGGGGGCATGATAGTCGACGAGTTTCCGTTGCTGTATAGTTTTATCCATCTTGTCCACCTCCTTAAGATGAGCAGCTTTCACATTCTTCAAAGTCTCCTTGGCTGGAAGTGGAACGTGTATAGTAGGTAGTTTTCAGTCCTGACTTCCAGGCGTCAATGTGTAAGGCAAGCAGCTCTTTTGCTTTGATAGAATTCTTCACGTAAAGATTAAAAGAAATCGACTGGTCTATATATTTTTGACGAACGGCATTTTGTTTAATACTAGAGTGCTGATCAATGTCATATGCAGATTTATAGTACCAATATGTTTCTGGTGTCAAGTCAGGAGCTGTGACAGGAATTTTGAAATCTTTTTTTTCCTCAGAGTAGAATTTTTTAAAAATGGGATCGATACTTGCCGTACTTCCAGCAATTAGAGAGGTGCTGGAATTGGGTGCTACGGCCATAAGATAGCCGTTCCTCATACCATTTGAATGTACGTCATGTTTTAATTCGTTCCAGTCAAAGGATCCGCCTTGATCAAACGTCCGTTTAACAAAAAATTCCCCCGTATCCCAGTCAGATCCTTCGAATAACGGGTAACTTCCTTTTTCCTTAGCTAACTGATTGCTTGCAGAAATCGTATAATAAGATATTTCTTCATAAACTTTGTCTGCATAGTCCACAGCCTCATCGGATTCCCAAACTATTTTATTTTGGGCTAATAGGTGTGCCCAGCCAAACGTACCTAAACCAATTCCGCGATAAGACTGATTAGTGAGCTGTGCCTGTAACACGGGGATGGTATTTTGATCGATGACGTTATCTAGCATACGAACTTGAATAGGGATTAATCTTGATAGTACACCTTGAGGAACAGCTCGTCCTAAGTTAATACTTGATAAGTTACAGACTACGAAATCACCAGGAGTCTTGACAGTAATAATTTTTCCGTCTTCAATATGTTGCTGGTCTTGCACCGTAGGGCTTTGATTTTGTGTAATTTCTGTACAAAGGTTACTGCAATAAATCAATCCTTTGTGACTGTTAGGATTCATGCGGTTTACTTCATCTCGATAGAACATGTAGGGCGTACCTGTTTCGAGTTGTCCAACCATAATTCGTTTCATGATTTCGATTGCCGGAACTTTTTCTTTCGATAACTGGTTACTCTCAACGCAAGCCTGATAGTGTTCTCGGAATGAACCGTTGCCTCGTGTTTCATCATAAAAATCCTCTAGCGAGAAGCCCATGACTTTACGAACTTCGTGGGGATCGAATAAGTACCAATCTTCTCTTTTCTCAACAGCTTCCATAAATAAGTCCGGGATTGATACTCCTGTAAATAAGTCATGTGTACGCTGGCGCTCATCTCCGTTATTTAAGCGGCTATCGAGAAAAGGGAAGATATCTTTGTGCCAAATGTCTAAGTAGACAGCTACTGCACCTTGTCTTTGTCCTAATTGGTCAACACTTACCGCGGTATTATTAATTTGCTTCATCCAAGGTAGAACACCTGAAGAGACACCCTTAAATCCGCGAATGTCGCTGCCTCTGCTACGGATTTTCCCTAAGTAAACGCCGATTCCGCCGCCGTGCTTACTTAAGTTGGCGATATCCGTGTTGCTATCATAAATCGACTGTAAACTATCATCAATAGTATCAATAAAACACGAGCTTAATTGACCATAACGCTTCCCGGCATTGGCTAAGGTTGGTGTAGCCACCGTCATATATAGATGACTTAAAGCCCAGTAGGCCTCTTTAACAAATTCTAAACGACGAACGGAATCTTCATGGGCCATCAATGTCATAGCGATAATCATAAATCGTTCTTGCGGGAGCTCGTAGACTAGGCCAGACTTAGAACGGGCTAAATAACGGTCCCCTAATGTTTTAATACCAATATAGGTGAATAAATCGTCTCGATCAGGAACAATTGCTTTTTCAAGCTCATCCATTTCTGCTTTTGAGTACTGGTTAAGTATATCTGGATTATAAATATCCTCTTCTACTAATATTTTAACTAATTGGTGAAACTCTTGGTATGCTTGTGAACTCCCACGATTAACTGTTGATTTTTCATACATTTGCTGTAAATGTATACGACTGGCAAGATAGGTCCAATTTGGTGTTGTTTCACTAATCTCAGCTAAGCATTCAAGAATTAAAGCCCTAGCTTGTTCATTTTTATCTCCTTGGACGCTCTTAGCCTTTGTTACCATGCGCTCCATTTGAAGGGATGGAAAGAGTTCTGCTTGTCCCTCTAACCATTCTTTCCAATAGGATGTCATAACGGAATCCATACGTTCACTCCTCTATTAAGTATTTTAATAAAAATTCCATAAAAAAACCCGCTCAGAGTTGATGAGCGGGTGAAACGATGAAATGAAAGAGGCTATTAAAGAACCCCTTTCATTTCATCGCTTCATCTTCTCAAACCCCGAAGAAGTTGAAACTTCTGCGAACAAAGACAGGTCTCCTGACTCACACCCAATTCTACTCCGGTCCTTCCCGTGATTTTTGCACAGTGGTTCTTCCGTTTCGCGAGTGTTTACAGTTGCGGGGGCAGTTCTGGTTTTACACCAGATTCCCTATTAAGCCTATGGCATCTTCTGTTCGCGGATACTATATATGGTATTTTCACTTTAAAATTTTAGCTTATATTGTGTTTTAAGCATAACTGAGATTGTTATGATGTGCAACTATTTTTAATGAACTGGTATAATAAAGTGGAGAACTTTGCAGTCTTAAAGAAAATTAGAGATGTGTAATAAATTTTTCGGAATACTCGTGTTAATTTGTGATTAATGAAGGAGTAAGAGGAGGGTTCAAGATGACATTTGAATGGCATAAGGAAGCAGAAAAGCAATGGGATGGACGAGCTGAATTCTGGAATACCAATAGTCAGACCATGTGGGACGAGGGGAGTCGAAAAACAATTATCCCCTTTTTAAAAAAATATGTAAAGGAAGGGGGACACATTGCGGATCTTGGCTGTGGAGATGGATATGGATCGTTTAAATTAGAAAAAGAAGGTTATCGTGTTACAGGCCTTGATATTTCAGTAGATATGATTCAACGGGCGAAATCAAGGGTAGAAAATGAAAACCTCCAATTCACACAAGGTGATCTAGTGAACCTCCCATTTGAAAAGGAAAGTTTTGATTCGATTATGGCTATCAACTGTTTAGAGTGGGTGGAAGTACCTTATCAAGGATTAGAAGAAATGAAACGTGTGCTAAATCCAGGGGGGAGGCTGTGTATCGGAATCTTAGGACCTACAGCGATGCCTCGGAAAAATAGCTACCGCCGAGTGTATGGGGACAAAGTGATTTGTAATACGATGATGCCTTGGGAGCTGGAACAAATGGCGATTGAAACTGGTTGGAAGCATATAGATGGGCACGGTGTATATAAACGTGGGGTTGAAGAACAGGACGCGGCTGGTTTTGCGAAAGAATTACAACAGTCTCTTACATTTATGTGGGTATTTATATTTGAAAAAGAGTGAAGGAAATAAATCAGGAGATATAGGTTCCATAGAAAAGCGAATCATATCAAAAGTAATTAATACCAAACCATGATGTTCCTTGCAAACTAAGTAGTTCCGATACCGTGGAGAAAATCTAAAATAACTGTTGGAATAACATACTAAATACACTATGTTTAGCACCATAAATAACAGTGCAAATAACACACAAAAACGCTTGGACATTTTAATATCTAAGCGTTTTTCTTTATATTTTCTTCTTCAACTAAAGCATCTTTTACTTGAAGACTCAGCTTCGAGAGATGTTGTTTCCGTTATGGTTGAAAGCGTTTGGAGGTCCGGGAAATCACTCGCTTTCCGTGGGCATGTGTTGAGCCTTCCTCGGGCTATCGCCCTGCGGGATCCCACCGATCATGTTCATCCCAGCTCTTACGCCTTATAAGGACGAAGGCTACATCTAGTTCATCAATCCTATCGGGCGTTATCCAGCTCCAGCACCTAGCGGCTAGTGAGACTTCCCTCGCTTCGGTACGATAAGTCAACATCGAATCACGATGTTCTTCGTGTTTCCTTTATCTCCGACAGCTCAGTCCAGTCCATATGCCGCTGACCAAGGCGCCTCCGCTTTTAAAAGTGGAGTCTCGCAATTTTCCGGCCCTCCTTGCCATTGTGAGGCAGACGGAAACCTCAGTAATGGGTTCTTCAAATTGTAGGCTATTCATAGATGGGAGTGGGTGGCTAGGAAACGGGGAGACTCCTATGGGATGTGCGGGACAGCTGAGACCCGACCCCACAGGACGAAGTCCGAGGAGGCTCAGCGCCCGCCCCATGGAAAGCGAGCCGTTTCCCGCAGCCCCTACATTCACACAAACACCTCGAATTCAAGTCTTCAACAATACGGTCTCGTTAGTTTAATTGTAATCGTCCACAATCAGTCAACGTGCTAAATACTATGCTAATTATGGTGCAATTTGTAATGTTGATTTTGGTAAACCAAAAGGAATGTGGGGATTTATGTTAAAAAATATATAGATAACTACCAATTTACGTAGTAGTTAGCACGTTGACAATAGCTATTGTCATTATGTTAGTTGGGTTACGATTTTGTATGATAATTCAAGTGAAGGAGGGTGAGGTGCCCCGGACCTTCTAACGTTGCTCTTTATCATCGTATTGATCCATCGACCAGTTTTTTTCTTCATCGCTTTCTACAATACCTAAGATGACATCCGAGATACTAGAATCTTCTAAGACCTTATCGCGAACTTTATATTTAATATCGTCTGCCTCTGCAAGAGAGAGCCCCTTAATCAGCTCGATATAACTTTCAACATGATACTCTCTTCCCTCTTGGAGGATACGGAGTTTTTTAATATCAACGACATTCTGATCACCTAATATCACTTCAGCTACTCGTTCTTCAATAATTTTAGGGGCAGCCACGCCAATTAAACCAATCGTGTTTTCATATCCAATTTTAATGGCGATTCCAATTAATAATATTCCAATAATAAGTGTGCCTAGTCCGTCAAGAAAATATAGTCCCGTGAAGTAAGATAGGACTACAAAGATGAGGGCAATCATTGCACCAGACGTTGCGACAAGGTCTTCATAAAAAACTAGTCGTGTCGGCGGTGAGGAAAGTTTGGCATTTTTGAATGAATCTTTAAAAATATTAAAGCCTTTAGAACCCGCTCGGCTCTCCTCATTGATTTCTTTCATAACTTTAATCAAGATATATCCGTCAACAATGATTGATACAATTAAAATTATAACATTAAGCCAAATGTTCGAAGAGGATTTGGGGTCTTGAATCAGTCCCCATCCTTTTAAAATGGTTTCATAAGACATAATGGTAACAATAATAACTGCTATCAGAACAAAAAGATTTACTACTCGCCCAAATCCAGAAGGGAATCGTTCTGTCGGTTCTTTCTCCGCTAGTGCACTTCCGAAGAAAACAAATCCTTGGTTTGTAGCGTCAGCAACGGAGTGAATTGCTGTAGCAAACATCGCTCCACTTCCACTCACCGCAGCAGCAATACCCTTAATAACTGCCAATAATGCGTTTCCAACCGCCGCAATCCCAGATGATTTGTTTCCTTTTTTCAGCAATTTCCAATAAGACATTCATTTCACCCTCACTTATACTTTGCGTTGTTTATTATTGTGCTTAATAATTAAAAAAATAATCATTGTTCTCATCCTTTCCAACATGTTCTGTATAAAAAGCCTGCTTTCTTGGAACTTTATAAAGAGTGATTAATAGTAGGAGGCTAGAGCATGGGAAGCAATCGAGATAAGGCAGAGTCAGACATAACAACACAAGATCATAACCCTTACGACATAGTGAAAGGGTTACTTAGGGAATCTGTAACTAAGTTAGGTTTAAATGACAACATTTATCAAATTCTTAAAAAACCAATGAGAGTTTTTGAGGTATCTATTCCGGTACGAATGGACAATGGACACATAGAAAATTTCACTGGTTATCGCTGTCAACACATTGACATATTGGGACCTACAAAAGGAGGGATTCGCTTTCATCCTAAAGTGAATATTGACGAGGTAAAAGCTCTTTCTATATGGATGTCGCTAAAGTCAGCGATTCTTGACCTTCCTTTAGGTGGAGGGAAAGGGGGAGTGATCGTTGATCCAATTAATTTATCTGAACGTGAACTTGAGGTGCTAAGTCGCACGTATATTAGAAAAATTACGCCGATTATTGGACCGGAAAAGGACATTCCTGCCCCGGATGTTAACACTACCCCTGAAATGATGGGATGGATGATTGATGAATTTGATCAACTGAGGGGATATAATATTCCGGGTATGCTAACAGGAAAGCCTGTAATAATTGGTGGATCGCTTGGACGTTTAGAAGCAACCGGACGCGGAGTTGTTTTGACCATTCGTGAAGCAGCCAAAGTATTAGAAATGGATCTTAGTAAATCGACCGCTGTTCTACAAGGTTTTGGAAATGTGGGTTCGATGACAGCTAAGTTTTTAGATGAATTAGGTGTTAAAATTTTAGCTATAACCGATGCACACGGCGGGATTTACAATGAAGAAGGGCTTAACATACCAGAGCTATTAGAATTTGTGAAAAAAGGGAATTATGTATCTGAATATACGAAGGCAGATTCCATCACCAATGAAGATATGTTTGGTCTTCCTGTAGATATTTTGATTCCGGCAGCAATTGAAAATCAAATAACAAAAGAAACGGCGCCGCATATCCAAGCTAAAATTATCGCAGAAGCGGCAAATGGTCCAACAACGCCCGAGGGTGATCAAATTCTAGAGAAAAAGGGTATCTTCGTGATACCAGACATTCTTTGTAATGCGGGTGGTGTAACTGTCTCTTATTTTGAGTGGGTGCAAAACTCAATGAATTATTATTGGGATGAAAAAGAAATTAATCAAAAGTTAGAAGAACATATGAAGTTTGGCTTTAAAAGTGTAATTAATATGAGAAATGAGAAAGACTGTCGAATGAGACAAGCTGCGTACATGGTGGGTATTAATCATATTGTCAAAGCACTAAGTGCACGTGGATGGATCAAAGATTCAGATTTACAGGCAAATTCTTAATGTAGGTTTTATAAGAAAAAGGGAAGACAATGACTTCGATCAGTCACTTGCCTTCCTTTTTTTATTTGGCTGTGTTAAATTTTGTTGTTGGTTACTGTTATAAAATGTATTGATTTCTTTATGAAGCTACATTGCTTATTTTATCCGCTAAAGCCCACTTATCTTTAAGATCGGCTTCGTTGCTTTTGATTGGAGAAATGGGGTCTTGGAAATGGCTCGCTTTCCGCGGGGAAGACGGCAAGCCTCCTCGAGCTAAAGCTCTGCGGGTCTCGCCAGTCTATCCTTTCCCGCAGGAGTCCACCATTTCCAAGCCCCCACTACCATGATTATAGGAGCGAAACCATCATTCCAAATCAGATGCCGCTGAAAAAGTGTTTACGGTCAGAGGATCACAGTCAACATGTTGATGTTAAAGAAGAAATCACTCGCGTATAGTTGTTGATTGAGCTAATTCTCTTATTAAATTCACTTTTTTAGTGGCTTCCCAAATCATAAAGGGAGCATACTGGAAAATTTTCTACCGTGGGTGTTTGAGCGATATTTTCTCGTTTTGGCCGCTTCTAAAGAACCTCATATGGCCAGAGTAGTTCTCCAACGCCCCTTTCTTCACAAAATATCTCGGAATCGAGGTCTTCAACAATCCTGCCCGACGGTTGAGTAGACATTCGTCCATATCAACATTAACGCCTAACATAGCCTTTTATTTAAGATTAATTCCAATAAATTTAAGCTCTGTCATATCCTCGGTTGCATATTTAACACCTTCACGACCGATACCGCTTTGCTTCACTCCGCCATAAGGGTGGTTATCTTGGCGATATGTTGATATTTCATTTATCCAAACTCCTCCCATCTCAAGTTGATCTGCCACACGCAGTGCACGGTTGATATCTTTTGTAAAAACACCAGCCTGCAGACCATAGATTGAATCATTCGAGAGTTTGATGACCTCCTCCTCTGATTCAAAGGGAATAACGGATACAATCGGAGCAAAAACTTCTTCAGCAATGACCTTCATATCATTTTGTACCTGGGTTAATATTGTGGGTGTCAGCATCGTTCCGCTCAGGTCTCCACCTGTTTCTATTTTTGCTCCTTTAGAAACGGCGTCATCAATCCATAGCTTAGCCCTTTCGGCTGATTCTTCATCAATCATTGGGCCGAAATCAGTCTCCTCTTGAAGTGGGTCTCCTGTTGATAAAGCTTCAGTTTGTTTTACATATTCTTTTAAGAAATTGTCAAACTTGCTGTGGTGTACGTAAATCCGTTGGGCAGATATACAGACTTGTCCAGAAAAAGCAAAGGCTCCTTTTACTAAGTCGTTAACAACACCATCCGTATCAACATCTTCAAATATTATATTAGGTGAGTTGGAGCCTAATTCTAATGTTACTTTTTTAAAACCAGCTTTTTTTAGGATGCCTCTTCCTACAGGCAAGCTACCAGTGAACGTAATTTTTTGAACCTTGTCATGTTCGACTAGGGGATCACCTACTTCTTCTCCAAGTCCTAAAACTAGGTTTAAAGCGCCTTTAGGAAGGCCAGCCTCATGAAATAATTTCGCGAGCATATAAGCAGAGACTGGAGTTTTTTCAGCTGGTTTAAAAACGATAGTATTTCCAGCTGCAATGGCTGGAGCAAGTTTGTGAAGCGATAAATTAAGTGGAAAGTTAAATGGTGTAATTGCAGCTACTACACCTAATGGAACTCGTTTCGTAAACCCTAGTCGATTTTCTCCTCCGACGGCCGCATCCATTGGAATTACTTCACTACTAATTTGTTTGGCGTGTTCTGAAGCAAAGCGAAGAACTTGAACGGAACGATCAACTTCCCCGCGGCTAAATTTAAGAGGTTTGCCGGCTTCTTTAGCTATTGTTTTTGCAAATTCTTCTTTTCTTTCCTCTAAAAGCTCCGCCGTTCTTCTTAGGATATTAGAACGTTGGTAAGCTGGCATCTTGTTCATTGTTTGGTGAAAAGTTTCAAAACTTTGATCAATGGCATTTTCTAAGTCTGCTTTATTAGCTAGTGTGATCTCGGCTACCTGCTCTTGGTTATATGGATTACGTACAGTCAGCGTGTCACGGTTTTTTTCATTGTTTTCTATCCCGTTAATAATTGAACCGATTCTCATAGTTCCACCTCGTTAGCAGTTAATGTTTTTCAATGTTTCCGTTAGCTTCATGTTTTCTTTGTAATCGACAGGGCAATCAATCAGTACAGGTTTGTTCATACTAATGGCTTTCTCTAAAGCAGGTTTTAAATCTTCCGCTTTTTCCATTCTCATAGCCTCAAAGCCAAAGGACTTGGCTAGTTGAACATAATCTGGATTGCCGAAGCTAATATGAGATGGTCGCTGGAACTCTTTCATTTGATGCCATTCAATGAGGCCATATCCATCATCACGCCATAGCAAAATAATGATAGGGAGGTTTAGACGGACAGCTGTTTCCAGTTCTGCTCCTGTCATTAAAAAAGCTCCATCTCCACATACAGCTACAATATTCTTGTCGGGTTGGGCTATTTTAGCGGCGATTGCCCCGGGTACTGCGACACCCATTGACGCTAAACCGTTAGATATGAGGCATGTATTCGGTTGGGCTGTGTGGTACATTCTTGCCATCCACATTTTGTGTGCACCAACATCTGATACAGTTATGTCATCGTCACCTAATACTTCGCGCAAATCAGAAATAATTTTCTGCGGTTTAATAGGAAATCCTGAATCATTCTTGTAATTTTCCAATTCGCTTAGAGCTTGCTTTCTAATGGGATCTCCCCAGTCAGGCTTGTCTTCTTTGGTAGACATGCTTTTCATGAGTTCACTAATATTTTCTTTAATAGTTCCTATTACATTTAAAATTACAGGGTAGTGGGAATCGGTTTCAGCCTCTTCTGTATCTATGTGTAAAATAGGAGTGTCACTTTTCGGATTCCAATTTTCTGGAGGGGTTTCAGCGATATCAAATCCAACACAAATAATCAAATCAGAATCTTTAAAGCCACACGTGATATAGTCATTCCCGCTAATACCAGCAGTTAGCAAGCTTAAATCATCTTTCCAAGAAACAGCCCCTTTGCCCATGAACGAATGAACAACTGGGATTTGTGTTTTTTCAACAAACTGACGAAATATTTCCGTTGCCTTTCCTCGTGTTATGCCATTTCCAGCAAGGATCATGGGATGTTTAGCATTACTAATGATTGTATTTGCTTCCTGAATAATCTTCTCGCTGGATCTAGATAAAGAACTTTGTGGAACTTTGAGTGGTGTCGCTTCTATTTCAATTTTGGCAATATCTTCAGGCAGATCAATATGAGTAGCTCCTTGTTTTTCCTGAACAGCAAGCTGGTACGCTTTTCTTACGACCTCAGGAACGATTTCTGCTGTTTTAATTTGAGCATTCCATTTCGTGACTGGCTCATAAATATCCACAAGATCATAATACTGGTGAGAGGTCTTATGTTGACGATTCAATCCAGCCTGTCCCGTTATCGCTATTAAAGGGCAATGGTCCATGTTTGCATTGGCGACTCCAGTTAACAAGTTCGTTGCTCCAGGTCCGAGTGTCGCCAAACAAACACCAGGCTTACCTGTTAACCTACCGTAAGTACCTGCCATAAAAGCGGCACTCGTTTCATGACGAGTTACAATAAAATCAATTTCCGAATCAATTAAGGCATCCATTAAATCAATATTCTCCTCGCCAGGGACACCAAAAATAAATTCAACACCTTCATTTTCAAGGCATTTCACAAGTAACTCTGCAACTTTCATTTGAATCACCCTTCTCGTTTTAATACATACACCGTTATTTTGTGTGAAAGTTGAATTCTTATGAGTCCCAGAGTAGGTATTTTTTATTTTTGTTCAAACCTCTGTTCATTTATGCTTTTTGAATGATAGGAAGATCATTTATTCTCACGTATAATGGAGGGTGCACCAAACTATAGAGAGAAGGATAGGAAATGACGATGTATTCAGAAGAAATTACACAACGTATAAAAAAAGCAATTGTACATAAGGGTGAACAAGCATCCGAAGCATACGTAGATTCATTGACGAAAGTTGAGGCTATGGATTTGTATCTTAAAGATTATGGCGAAAAAATTTCCCCTGGTGAAATTCGAAGAGTTATCTTGGAGATATTTGGGGTCAATTTGGAAGGGATTTCTTCCTTAGAGAAACTTCGCATTTCTCTTTATTCAAAAGGACAGTGGATCGCGCAAAAAGCAGGTGATTTATTTATAGTTTACACAGGTGCAAATGATGTAGATGTAAAAATATATCCGACTGCTTATTTTAAAGAGCGCACAGGTCTTAATGAACTTCCGGAAAAGTTAATAATAAAATTAAAGAAATTAGGATATAAACGTATTGAGGGAGGAGCTCTTTATTACAAAAACCCTTTAGATGAGAGCGTGTCTCTAACTTTTAAAGATAAAACAATTGGAGCTATTGGAGAAATTGTGATGGACGGATATATAGACTTATAAAATAAGAAGATCAAATTGTTGATAAGTCAGCGTTTATCTGTCTTTTGAATAAGATTCTACAAGAAGAAAAGTAACTTGATTTGATATGAAATAATTACTTAATGATTGCAACTCAACTTGCAAAGTACAGTGTGAATCTGTCTACAAAAAAAGAGCAAATTCCTTATTGGAAAATGCTCATTCTATTCAACTAAAGCCCCAGATTGTTAAATAAAAGAATGGCGGTTCCGTTGCTTTTTATCGGGGCATGGGGGATGGGAAACCACTCGCTTTCCGCGGGGAAGACGGCAAGCCTCCTCGAGCTAAAGCTCTGCGGGGTCTCGCCAGTCTATCCTTTCCCGCAGGAGTCTCATGGTTTCCCATCCCCCATGACTATGAAGAATGATCTACTTCTGCCATTAATAGATCCTGCACTATTGATCTGTACTATAAATTCAGAAACGGTCTTCACAAGGAGAGTTGGTGATGGTAGGCATACATACCAGGTAAGCTCCTCCACTTCATATAAACAGGCTATCACACCCGATGTTTAACAACTTATCTAATGGCTCAATCTGTGATGACCATATTCCCTGGTCTGCATCAGGCTTCGATTGGTGTTATATCAGATATCTCATTCTTTAACAGGGACGGTAGAACAGCACGATTTCGATAGCAACATACCCACACAATCATCTCGGAATTGAGTTTTCAACACTTCTGACCTTATGTGGAAAGACAGCTTCGAGACATTCCGGTGGTTTCCGTTACAAAGGATGGCGTTTGAAGGTCCGGGAAATCACTCGCTTTCCGTGGGCATGAGGTGAGCTTCCTCAGGCTACGCCTTGCGGGATCTCACCAATCATGTTCATCCCACTGGAGTCTCGCAATTTCCCGGACCTTCTTGCTTTTATGAGGAGAACGGAAGCATCAGATGTGGTGATTCAAGTGAAAAGCACTCCCTATGAGTGAGAATTGTGCTGGAAGGTGCTTTCATGCATATCGCTTAAAGCCTCGGATTATTCAATAAAAGAATAGCGGTTCCGTTGCTTTTCATCGGAGAGCGGGGGTGGTAAACGACTGGGGCCACTGAAAAACGTAATATAAGAGAACAAGAATTAAAACAATCAATATAAAGAAGGAAAAGTCGATGGGATCGCCGATATCGTAGGTGGTCTCATAATATTTTTCTTTGTAATGAATTTTTTAGTGTCCTCGCTTTGCTCTGTGCGTCTCGTCTAGTCCGCTTTTCCCGACCTCCTTCTTCTCCTACCGATGACGGAACAGCCACACAATCTCGGAATCGAGTCTTCAACAATCCTGCTGGGTTAGTTTAAGCGTAATTGTTCACAAAATATATTGGGATACCTTGTAAAGACAAAGGAAAACGAATCAATTTACAGTTTATTGGTAGGTTTATGCAGGCCAATTTATAGACGGATTTGTAGGTCAAAATGTAGATATACACTGGCTGTTGTCATCTAACAAATAGAGGTACAAAGGGAATACACTGGAGAATACTCTGCCATGGATGCTTGGGCGATTTAGTATTTTTGTACTACAAAACTGAATTATTTAGTATGAGGGTTCTTGATCTTCTTTTAATGGAGATTCCATAAAAACTTAGCGACGGCTTGGTCGACGTCTTTATGTTCATGTAAACCTGAATGAGTCGCTAAAGGGTCCGAAAGTGTTTTCTTATAGTAATTTTTTTGTGGAACAATGTTTTTAAGTCCATGGGCACTTGGTTTAGTTACAAGGCCATCCCACTCATCAATCTCTTTGGCATTATTGTTAATCACGCCGGCAATAGAGAGTGAGTGAACATATTGGTCAAAGTTTTCTTTACTATTGAGCATTGTAACTAGGGCATTTGAGTTTACTTGTAAGTCAATCGTAGCTGCCCCAGTATTCATCGAGAAATAATCATTTAAACTGATACCGAGGAAGGGAGTGCCAATCGCAACTAATTTTTCAACATCAGGATAATTGCCATCCTGGTTGTTAAGTAAGAAGTTAGTGGTAGCAAGACCTCCCATTGAATGGCCGACAAGGTTTAACTTTGAGATTGCATAATCTTGGTTTAATTTCCTCATTATTTTTTTTATCCAATTTGTTTGATTAGCTATACTTGCACGATTATTTTCAAAAATAACTTGAATAAATGGGTTCATCGTATGGGGGATATTTCCACGAGTTCTAATATCACCAGAATCCGAAACATAAATAATCATTCTTTTTGTTCCCCAATTATTACTTTCAAATCGATCTAACATAGTATTAAAAGAAGCAGGTCCGCCTTTAAATCCATGAACGAAGACGGTAGGTATAAGTTCTGTTGGTTTTTCGGAACGTGTTGGAGTAGAATTAACGAAAAATAGTGAACTACCGAGTAAGAAAGATAAAATTGTCAGAACCATAAACTTTTTCTGGTCATTTAGCATCGTATTAAACATGGTGTCCTCCCATAATGTTCTTCTCCAAGTTTAATACAATTTAAAACATTATTATACCTATTATTTCAATTATGTTACAAAAATTACAATAATATTGTGGAAAGGACATCTCATTTAACTGACTGACTTTCCTATGATTTTTATCTTCTTATTTTCTGTAGTAATCGTAAAATTTCGATGTATAACCATACGAGAGTAATAATTAGCCCAAAAGCGGCATACCACTCCATGTGTTTAGACGCGCCCCTGTTAACTCCACTTTCAATAAAGTCAAAATCTAGAACTAAGTTTAATGCTGCGACAGCTACAATGAATAAACTAATACCAATTCCAATCCATCCACTGGAATGAAGGTATGGGACTTCTGTTTGCAAGAAAATATTCAACAAGAAATTAACTAAATATACGAAGAAAATTCCGAGAGTTGCTGAAACAACCATTAATCTGAAATTACGAGTAACTTTTATTATTCTTGTAGCATATAAAAAAAGCAAACCACCTAAAACTGCAAAGGTTAACGAAGCAGCCTGAATGACAATTCCTGGATAACTTGCTTCTACTAAGGAAGAAATACCACCTATGAAAAATCCTTGTAAAGCTGCATAGATCGGGGCAGTAATTGGGGCGGCTTTTTTGACGAAAATCGTAATTAAAGCAAAAATAAAACCTCCGATAGCCCCGATGATCATCATCATCGTGACATCTACGCCTTGAGAATATTGATGCCAAGTGTATAGAGCAGAGCCTAATAAAAATAAAAAAAGAATTGTCGTTTTAAAAACGGTGCCCCCAAGTGTCATGACCTTGCTCGTACTATTTGAACGAGCAAACGTTTTGCTTTTTAGAACAGGATTGCCGCTTCTCATTTGTATACAACTCCTTTTATTTTATGAGAATTTTTTATAATGGCTTAATTAATAGTTTAATTTATCTTTATAATCTTCCCTTAATAATAACAGTTAATTATAGAGGGGAGAATTGTTATGGAAGGCAGCGCATTATTATGTTTATATTTTCCTTGTTACTGGAAAGCTAAGTGAGAAATTCTGAAACGAAAGGAGAATATCATTGAACCAACAAGAGCTTAAGAAGAAAATTTACAATGTGTTAGATCAACATAAAATTGGTACACTGGCTACTGTTAAAGAAGGTAAACCACATTCCCGCTTTATGACGTTTTCAAATGATGATGATTTTACATTCTATACTCCCACACATAAAGAGACTCATAAGGCCGAGGAGATTGAAGCGAACCCTGATGTTCATATTTTAATTGGTTATGAAGGAGAAGGTTATGGTGACGCATATTTAGAAGTGGAAGGACAGGCTAAAATCCGTGATGATCAAAAGGTGAAAGATTGGCTTTGGGATGAAGGAATGGATCGTTGGTTTACTGGAAAAGGTGACTCTAATTATATCGTATTAGAAATATATCCTGAAACCATTCGTTTAATGAATGTTGGAGAAACGACTCCGGAAGTTTTAGATTTATAAGAAAAGAATCTATCCAAGGTGGTAAGTAGTTCACTTTTGGTGTCAACGTTGCAATTTGTCTTATATACAAATGTTAGAAAAAGCATCCTGGTTCCGTCGTTAGAAACAGAGAAAGGGGCTTAGGGGAACTTATTGAACTAAAGCCCCAGATTGTTTAATAAAAGTGTGGCGGTTCCGTTACTTTTCATCGGAGAATTGGGGATGGAACGGAACCCTTTTTATGAAAATCGGGGTGCTGTGTGAATATTGCCATTGAAATAATCCACTTCTGCCCTTATGTGGAAGACAGCTTCGAGACATTACGGTGATTTCCGTTACAAAGGATGGCGTTTGAAGGTCCGGGAAATCACTCGCTTTCCGTGGGCATGTGGTGAGATTCCTCAGGCTACGCCTTGCGGGATCTCACCGATCATGTTCATCCCACAGGAGTCTCGCAATTTCCCGGACCTTCTTGCTTTCGTGAGGAGAACGGAAGCATCGGCTAAGCTACTTCACGTGAGCAGAAAGCCTTATGCGAGAGAATCGTTGAGGACACTGAAAAATTGATAATATAAGAGAACAAGAACTAAATCAATCTATATATAAGGCAAAGTCGATGGGATCACCTATATAGTAGGTGGTCTCATTGTATTTTTCTTTGTAAAGACTTTTTCAGTGACCTCGCTTTGCTCTGTGGGTTTCGTCTAGTCCGCTTTTTGGCCCTCTCTGCTTTGTTTTCACGAACGGAACGGAATAGGAGGCCTTCTTCCATAATGAAAATAGAGGATAAACATGCTGTTACAACAATAGCTACCGTGCCGACTTCTTAGATTCATTGATGTTCCGTCCCTCTTCTTCATGGCAAGGGGGTCGGGGAAATGACGTGACTCCTGTGGGATTAGAGTACATGGTGAGACCCCGCAGGACGAAGTCCAAGGAGGCTCACCGTACGCCCACGGAAAGCAAGTTATTTCCCCGACCACCTTCTCCTCCTACCGATGACGGAACAGCCACCCAATCTCGGAATCGAGTCTTCAACAATCCTGCTGGGTTAGTTAAAGTGTAATTGTCCACAAACTCGATATTTATTTTAGCGCAAATATTGGGGTACCTTGTAAAGACAAACGAAAACGAATCAATTTACAGTTTATTGCTAGGTTTATGTATGCCAATTTGTAGGTCGAAATCTAGACATACACTGGATATTGTCATCAAACAAATAAGGTGCAAATTACACTGCAATTCCCAGAACTGAGTTTGGAGCTCTCTTTAATGGTGTAGAGCGTGCTGAATCATTTGTTGTAAGACATTTATGACGTGTTCATCATCATGGGAATAATACATTGTAGTTCCCTCTCGCCGATACTTGACAAGACGCAAGTTTTTTAAAAAACGAAGTTGGTGAGAAACGGTTGTTTGTCTTAAATGCAAAGTTTCCGAAATTTCATTAACGCTATATTCTTTTTCAAAAAGCAGGTTGAGGATTCGCACTCGCGTGGGATCAGATAATGCCTTGAATGTTTGTGTAACGACAAACAACGTTTCTTCGTCTAGGTCTTTGGAATAAAATGAGTTATCCATGTGGGAAACCTCCTTGGTCTTGTTCGAGCATCGCACAATACTCATCTTCATATTCAATCTCAATCGTAATATGGTCAAGGTGAATGGAATCAATGATTTCTTTCACTTGTTCTTTAATTAAACATACATCTTCTTTCGTTGAGGAAGAAGGGACAACTACGTGAGTAGAAAACGCGTGATGCTCTCCATCTAAGGACCATAAATGAGTATGATGAGTAGATTGAACATCTGACAACCGGTTCATTTTCTGTATTATACCATCAAGATCAATATTTTCTGGCACGGCTTCAAGAAATAATCGCATCGTTTTAATTAAGTTTACGATCACGTTATACAATATATATAGTGTAATTCCAATGGATGCAAGCGGATCTAAAATAGGTAAATCCGCAAAGATCATTACTACACTAACAATAAAAACAGCCACCCAGCCTAATACATCTTCGAGTAAATGCCAGGTCATGACTTTTTGATTCATGGATTCCCCACCGCGTAGACGAAAAACAGCAGCTCCATTTACAAGAATTCCAAGTACAGCAAGCCCCATCATTCCTAATGCGTGAGGTTGTTCTGGATTCATCAAACGAGGGATTGCTTCCGTTAAAATGAAAATAGAGCCAACAACTAATACTGTGCTATTAATCAATGCAGCGAGAAGTGAAAAGCGCTTGTATCCGAAAGAAAAGTCGTAACTCTTTTCTTTTTTAGAAAACCTTTGTAAAAACCATGCAAGACCTAACGAAATGGAATCACCAAGGTCATGTAAGGCATCAGACATAATCGCCATACTGTTCGTTAAAATTCCGCCAATGAGCTCAATGATCGTAAAGCCAAAATTCAAGAAAAAGGCGATTTTTATATTTCCGGTTGTATGATCATGATGATGGTGGTGATGCCCCATTGCTAATCCTCCTATATATCTTTATGTGTATATATATTCATATATATGATACTAAAGAACTCTTCTAACAGTGTCAACTTTATTAAAATAAAAGTCAGGCAATATATGCACCGTAAATTGCAAGAGAGTTGAATTAGAAAATGTCTGTAGCAAAGGTGAATTCTTAGTTATTGACTTTTTAGCGGAACTTTTATGTTGTATAGGGTTCTCCCATGGCATTGATTGGATGGTAATCTGTGAAAAACGTTCGGAAAAACGCTAGAGAACCCCCGTAGTGAACGAGTAACGTAGGAGAACCAGCTGAATCGTTCCGCAGAATGCCAACAGAGATTCCCATCCATTAACAATACTCTCTAAACATTTTCATTAGCATTAGGGTAAAATTTAGCTTCTATACGTGGATACTGACTTAAATGATCAGTAATTCTTGCGAGTTTATGCACTTCTCGAAGTAAAAAAGTTTTATCGAGTTCATAAATTAATTCAGTCTCAATATGATCCATTGTATTGATGGCGAACTGCCATAGGTGAGGGTGCTTCGATGGATCGATCGATTCAGCAACCATGGCTAAAGCTCCTATAATATCTGTGATAACCAGGTGATTTCCATGAGCGTAATGCCTGATAAACCCAAAACCGCGATAAATGTAGTAGTCAAAGGTTTCCTCTTTTAAAATAATACGCACTTGTTTCTCATCATCAGTCAAATAAGGACTAAAGGTAATGTAGCCATCAATTGTTAACATGAGTTCGGCCATTTGGTGTATCGTGTTAGAAGCCGTTTTAGGGTCATTATTCCCAATAGCTTTAATAGCGATCTCAGCCAGTTTGTGCATCCCCATTTGTATGTCTTGAAGTTCTGTCTCTTTATGACCCGTTTCAATCATAGCGTAATAGGTCAAATCATCAACATTTTCAGTGCCAGGTCCCCAGTAGCTGAACAATTCATTACCTGCTAGTATGTAATCACCTATTTGAGTATGAAGCTGAATGATAACATTATCTTTTCTAGCTTGGGCAATCATATTACGGTAGTCAATTAATTGTAAATATCCAGAATATCTTGCTAAAACATATTGTTTATCTTCTCGAAAGTCTTCCTTTAGATCACCAGGTTCTTTTGTTCGGTGTTCATCCAAATCTTTCCGCAGTGAATGGAATATGATATCCTTTGAAACATTCTTCATGCTATGCGTAATATTGTGTACTTGCATCCAAGTTGTTGCATGATTAATAAAGTAGATAAAGATAACGGCTGTTAAAAAAGCTAATGCTACTGTGATAACGGGGGTAGCAACAAAGATTTCATATGACGAGTTTCCGATAAATAAGAAAATCATTAAGACATAAACAAAGCTTCCATTAAAAATACCTAATGCATGCTGTGTTTGGCGGTCTGATACAAAATTTAAAAGCATACGTGGTGAAAATTGACCACTAAATGTTGTAAGCACAACGAGTAAGGAGTTTAAAGTGAAGGCGCTAAGGGTTAATATGCCTCCAATTAATGTACTCACTAGAGTTCTAGTAACAGATGCTTGAAACTGGATCAGGTCAGGAGAGTACTCCTTTAAACCTACTTTAAGATCTAGAAATAAAGTGATTGCCACTAAAAAAAGTGACAGCATAATATACATAAAAGGCATATACCATAGTGTCATCTGCACTTCATGCTTTCGCTGCCTTTTCGACATTTCGAAATATTTTTTAATGGAAAGAGGAAGAAATTTAAGAAACATTGCTCTAATCTCCTATTCTAATATAATATTGACAGACATTATATTCCCTGTGTTCGTTATTTTAAACGGGAAGATTATTTTGTATAGTTAAGAGAAAGGAAGAAAGTATATATTTAAAGGAGGTGAGAATATGTGGGTTAATAAAACGTTTGAAGAGTTAACGAAAGATGAATTATATAAAATATTAGAGTTACGTGTGAAAGTATTTGTTGTCGAACAAACTTGCCCTTATCAAGAAGTTGATGGACGAGACGATGAGTGTATACATATCTGGAAAGAAGAAGATGGGCACATTCAAGCCTATTGTCGTATTGTTCCACCAATATCAACAGATGATTCCTATTCGATTGGTCGAGTATTGGTCGTAGAAGAAGCTAGAGGTAAAGGTTATGGTCGTGAAATTATGGATAAAGCAATTCACTTATTAACCGATGATTTACGAGTTCTTTCTATAGGTTTACATGGTCAGGAGTATTTAAGGCATTTTTATGGATCGTTTGGGTTTGAAGAGATATCTAATGTGTATTTGGAGGATGAGATCCCACATGTGGACATGCTTATGAAAGTTAAATAGCACTTGCAAAACAAATCGCCGAAGCTCAGAAAAGCTTCGGCGATTTGTTTACTATGAATTTTTAAATTGTTTGAACCGTTTGACCGCATCCCGAAGTTGGGTTTCTGAATTGTTTAAGCCAATTCTTACATAAGATTCTCCGTATGTTCCAAAGCCAATTCCAGGAGCCACGAATAGTCCGACCTTATCTAACAGAGCATCTGCGAATGATTCAGATGTATAGCCTTCAGGAACTTTCAACCACATGAAAAAAGAACCTTTGCAAGGGGTGAATTCATATCCAGCTTCCCTGAGACCTTTTGATAACAGGTTCCTCCTATGCTCATATGTATCCTTGAGGTTTTCTACATTTTTCTGTGAATCTAACAGCGCAGTGGCTGATGCTTCCTGGACAGCGCCAAATAAACTAACATAATAGTGGTCTTGAATAAGCTCAAGAGCTTTTACAACACTTTGGTTGCCGACAGCAAAGGCGATCCGCCACCCTGCCATATTATAGGTTTTTGACATTGTGTATATCTCGACACCAACATTTTTGGCTTCAGGGACTTGGAGAAAGCTAAGCGGTTTTTCATCATCAAAACCTATGGCTCCGTAAGCAAAGTCATGCACCACGCAAATATCATTTTTATCCGCAACGTCGATTGTTTTTTCAAAAAAGTCTCGATTAGCTACTGCAGAGGTTGGGTTGTTAGGGTAGTTTAAAAACATTAGCTTGGCTTTTTCCAAGGTCTCTGCATCTATCTTGGTGTAATCAGGTAAAAAGTCGTTTTCTTCTAACAAGGGGAGTGGCTCCATTACTGCATCCGCAAGCGCGACTCCTGACCAGTAATCAGGGTAACCGGGATCGGGGACAAGAGCTGTATCACCTGGGTTCAGGAAACATTGGCTTAATTCCACAAGACCTGCTTTACTTCCAAATAAGATAGCTACTTCCGATTTAGGATCAAGATCAACATCGTATTCTCTTTTGTAGTAAGTAGTTACAGCCTCTTTTAAATAATCAAAGCCTTGAAAAGGAGAATACTTATGGTAAACGGGATTTTCAGCGGCGGTTTGCAGGGATTGTACAATGTGGTCTGGTGTTGGCTGATCAGGATTTCCTTGCCCGAGATTAATTAGGTCATGTCCTTGTTGTTGATATGTATTTAGTTTCTTTACAAGTTTCGCAAAGAATTGATCAGGTAAACGTTTCAGTGCTTCCGATTGCTGGAAGTCTTTCATAAGGTATGCCCCCTTGCAGACTTTTTTGAAAAGTTTAATAATTAATATTAACGTGGGGAGGGCTATTTGTAAAGGGTTGCTATTTTGGGAAAGAGAATATTAGGGTATAACTAGATAAGAAGGTTTAAAGGAGTGATTATATGAAGTTCGTGATTATTGGAGGGGACGCAGCTGGTATGAGTGCGGCTATGCAAATTGTAAGGAATAGTGAGGGGAACGAGATCATCGCTCTAGAGCGCGGAGAAGTTTATTCCTATGGTCAATGTGGGCTTCCTTATGCAATTGGGGGAGAAGTGGAATCTACAGATGACTTAATTGCGAGGGATCCAGAAACCTTTCGTGATAAGTATGGTATTGATGCTCGAGTACTCCATGAAGTAACAAAGGTAAATTGTGATCAAAAGGTTGTTTACGGTATCAATCGTGAAACGGGAAAAGAATTCAAAGAACGCTATGATCGATTGTTAATTGCAACGGGTGCTGACCCTGTACTGCCTCCTTGGGAAGGGAGAAATTTGCAAGGGGTCTTCTCCTTAAAAACGATACCAGATGCAAAAGCCATCATGAACGACTTAACTGAAGATGTAAAAGATACGGTAATTATTGGTGGAGGATATATTGGACTTGAAATGGCAGAGAATTTAGTGAGTCTAGGGAAAAATGTAAGAATAATTGATCGTGGAAGCCAGTTGGCAAAGATTTTTGATGAAGATATGGGTGAACTGATTCATGATGAAGCTAAACGAAACGGGGTTGATCTGTCATTATCAGAATCAGTGGAAGGATTTGAAGGTAAGGAAAGGATAGAGTATGTCAAAACGGATACAGGTCGGCATCCCGCAGATCATGTTTTAGTAGCAGCTGGAGTTACGCCTAATACATCCTTTCTAGAAGGTACAGGTATTTATAAAAGTTATAATGATGCCATTCAAGTTAATGGATTTATGGAAACGAGTATTATGGATATCTATGCTGCAGGTGATTGTGCAACACAGTACCATCGTGTGAAAGAGCGCCATGATTACATACCCTTGGGAACGCATGCCAACAAGCAGGGACAAATCGCCGGTCTTAATATGGTTAATGAACATCATAGTTTTCATGGGATTGTGGGAACTTCTATACTGAAATTTTTCGATTTAACGCTAGGCCGAACAGGCATTTCATCGCAAGAAGCTGAACAGGACCACATTCCTTATAAAGTTGTTTCTATTGAATCAACCCATGCAGCTGGTTATTATTCAAAAGAAGGAACGATGACCTTAAAACTTCTTTACCATGCAAAAACAAGAAAACTCTTAGGAGGGCAAATTATTGGGAAAGAAGGTGTCGATAAGCGAGTAGATGTGTTGGCGACAGGCATTTATCACAATATGACTATTGACCAGCTAATTGAGCTTGACCTATCATACGCTCCACCTTATAACAGTGTGTGGGATCCTATTCAACAAGCTGCAAGAAGAGCAAAGTGAAACATATAACCCGGATGACTCAACCTATTCATATATATTTTAGTAAGGGGGTTCAATGAATGAGTGAAAAAGGTTGTATTAAATGTGGAAGTACAGATGCGGACAAAAAGGATGTATCGATGACAGGCTCTGGTTTCTCAAAAATGTTAGATGTTCAAAATAATAAATTCACAGTGGTCTATTGTAAGAACTGTGGATACTCTGAGTTTTATAATACTCAATCCTCAAAAGCTAGTAATATATTTGATTTTTTCTTTGGTGGATAAGAGGGGATAAACAGTCTTTGATAGGCTGTTTATTTTTTTGAAGATTTTAAGGGTATGGTACTATAAAAATGTATAATACGATACGAGAGGATTGAAACATATGATGTGGCGAGAAGCAGAATCCTTCATACGTCAATGCTATAAGGAATTAGATGAAAGCGAATCTATAGATGGAAGACTCTGTGATGTTAAGGAAGAAATAGAAAATACCGGGAGTTATAAACATACTTACGAGGAACTGGAGTACGGAGCAAAAGTAGCTTGGCGGAATAGTAATCGTTGCATAGGGCGGCTTTTTTGGGAAAGTTTAAATGTGTTTGATTATCGGACGCTCGAACAAGAGGAAGATATTCGCGATGCTATTTTTGAACATATTGATTATGCAACTAATGAAGGGCGGGTACGTTCTACGATTTCTATATTTCGTCCGGATATTGATGGTGAGGAAATTAGAATTTGGAATCATCAACTCATACGTTACGCGGGTTATGAAGAAAGTGGAGGAATTATTGGTGACCCCGCCTCAGTGGAATTCACGAAAAAATGTCAGCAACTTGGTTGGGAAGGGGCGGGAGGAAACTTTGATGTGCTTCCGTTAGTCATTCAAGTTGGTGACCGTGAGCCTAGGTGGTTTGAGATTCCTGCAGAGAAGATCTTAGAAGTTCCGCTGCGTCATCCTGAATTTGATTGGTTTGAAGATCTAGAGCTTCAATGGTATGCCGTGCCTTTTATTTCTGATATGCGTTTAGAAATCGGAGGAATTAATTATAGTGCGGCACCATTTAATGGCTGGTATATGGAAACAGAAATTGGGGCGCGGAATTTGGCTGACGATTTTCGTTATAATATGTTGCCAGTAGTAGCTGAAAAAATGGGTTTAAACATACGAAGAAACACTTCATTGTGGAAAGATCGAGCTCTTATTGAACTGAATCAAGCAGTCCTCCATTCATATAAGAGCAATAAAGTGAGCATCGTCGACCATCACAGTGCTTCCCAACAGTTTCAACTCTTTCAAAATAAAGAGAAGCAATGTGGGCGTTATGCGACGGGAGACTGGACATGGTTAATCCCACCTGTTTCACCGGCTTCAACGAGAATTTTCCATCAGTCGTTTGAAGATCGGATGGATACACCGAATTACTTTTATCAAAATCGTGTATTTTAAAGGTTATACTAAAGAAGCTCGCAGCAACAGTAAGTAGTTCCGATACCGTGAGAAAATCTAAAATAACAGGTGAAATAACAAACAAAAACGCTTGGATTTTTAATGCCCAAGCGTACTTTTTATATTTTCTTCTTCAACTAAAGCATCATTTACTTGAAGACTCAGCTTCGAGAAATGTTGTTTCCGTTATGGTTGAAAGCGTTTGGAGGTCCGGGAAATCACTCGCTTTCCATGGGCATGTGGCGAGCTTCCTCGGGCTATCGCCCTGCGGGATCTCACCGATCATGTTCATCCCATAGGAGTCTCGCGATTTCCCGGCCCTCCTTGCCATTGTGAGGCATACGGAAACCTCAGTAATGGGTTCTTCAAATTGTAGGCTATTCATAGATGGGAGTTTGCAACTGGCACACTTGTTCCATATGGTATAGCGAACACGAAGATGACTTATGGCAGTAGGGCCGTTCATTAAAAGCAAAGGATGGGTGGCTAGGAAACAGGGAGATTCCCAAGCCCCCCATTCGATGTATGAGAAACGAATACCGTTCCCAGAAGGACTATCTTCCACTATCCGTGTTCTATTGCAATGAACCTCTCTTTATCAAGGATTTTAATAGGACCGCCCGCTATCAAGATTTGCATGCAAACTTAGGAATGGCTGCCTTTTCTTGAAGGGGTATCGAGACACTTATATGGTAAAGGGGCGAACCGTTTCCCGCAGCCCCTATATTCACACAAACATCTCGAATTCAAGCACAATCTCTGATTTTGTATGCTAATTTATATGTTAAATACCGATAATCGTTGATATAACAAGGAATAATAAGAGACCAAATCATATGCGATTTGGTCTCTTCATTCGTATGTTATTTCATGTTTTGTACTCGAAAAATGAAACCGTTAGATTTTGGGATCGTGTTTTTCAAAAGTTCATTATTAATAGAAAAGGACTTTTTCAGTGGCCTCGCTAAAGCTCTGCGGGGTCTCGCCAGTCTATCCTTTCCCGCTGGAGTCTAGAGGTTTCCCTTCCCCCATGACTATGAAGAGTGGAACGGAACCCTTTTTATGAAAATCGGGGTGCTTTGTGAATATCGCCAATGAAATGATCCACTTTTGCCCTTATATGGAAGACAGCTAGAACGGCACGATTCCGATAGTCTCCACACCATTATCCCGGAGTCAAGTCTTCAACAATCCTGCTCTATTAGTTTAAGGACCATCCTTCACAGACTCTTCAATTATTTTTACCAATTAACATAGTAATTAGCACATTGACAACAGCTATGCTATTTCGTAAGTTTCTCCACCGAAACAGCAACAGAGAACTTATTTAAGGTTTCACTACGATCTTACTCATAAAGGTCTGGGCGCCGATCCTGAAAAATTGGAATTTGTTCACGAATTGCTTCCACCCTTGAAAACTCCACGTCACAAATTAGTACTTCAGCATCGTCTCCTGCTTCTGCGACAATATTGCCCCAAGGGTCTATAACGATTGAATGACCACCAAACTCGTTATTTGGGTCGGATCCTATACGGTTACAGGCAATAACAAAGCATTGGTTTTCAATAGCCCGGCTAATCAGAAGGTTTCTCCAGTGTTCTACGCGTGGCTTTGGCCATTCAGCAACAACGAATAATCCTCGAGCTCCATTTAACATGTGTGTACGAATCCATTCAGGAAAGCGAATGTCATAGCAAATCACTCCAGCTACTAAAGAGTCATCTAAAATGAAATTTCCTTTTTGATGTCCAGATTGTAAAAATTTCTCTTCCTCCATTAACCTGAATAAGTGAGCCTTTCGGTAGTTTAATAAGCGTTCACCCTTTTTATTGTAAGCAACTAGCGTATTGTAAAATTCTCCATTGTCATTTTCAGCTATAGATCCTGCAATAGTTACTCCGTGTTTTTGTGCTAGCTCTGCCATCATTTCATGGGTTGGACCATTTAAAGTTTCAGCAATTTCATCAAAACGGCTCAAATTATAGCCTGTTGTCCATAATTCAGGAAGAAGTATAATTTCTCCTCCATTATAGGCGGCCTCCTCAATACGAGGGATAACTTGTTCTCGATTCGCTTTGGGATCTCCATATACAATGTCCATCTGTATAATGGCTATAGTCGTTGTCATCGTTTCACCTCTTTACCTTTTATTCTAACAGAAGAAATTCTTTTATTCATTGCATAGCCCAATATGGAAAAGGGTATATAATGGAGAGGATTACCTGAATGAAGTAGCTACTAAATGGATCGGTTATGCTGTGCAAGATGTATAATGTTCTGTGGAAATAATTTGATGGGGAGAGGTTCAATGTATGGTAGCAATCATAAGGAAGCCAGCCGAGAGGGACTTGATGCATTTTACTAGATATGCCATTGAATGGACTAGAGTAAGTATAAGTGGTGAACCACAAACGTCCGGAAGTGAGCTCTTTAGAAAAAGAAAGGATTGGGCAGCCGATCACTTATTAAATAATGATTCTAATCAATGTTTGCTTGTAGCTGAAGTGGCTGGGAAAATGGTTGGCTATGTATATGGAATTTTACGAGAAGAAAGTAACCAACGTGTCGGTATAGTGGAAGAAATTTTTGTTGATGAGTTTTATAGGCGCGAAGGGATCGGTACTATGCTGTTTCAGAACCTTTTTGACTGGATGAAGAGTGATCAGATAGAAATGATTAAATTCGTGCAGCCTCCGGACCTGATAAAACCTCAGGAATTTATAAAGTCATTAGGTTTTTCACCCAATGAAACAATATTTAAAAAGAACAATTTAGAGTGATATGGGTCCTAAGTTAAAGGAGGTATCTTATGAAAAAAGCGATGATCATCGTTAATCCTTCCTCTGGAAAGGAAGAAGCATTAAATTATATAGAACAGATTGTAAAGATTCTTGAAGGTAAACAATATAAAGTCAGGACCATGTTAACTGAAAAGGAATTAGATGCTACCAAATACTGTTCGGATGCCTGTGAAGCGGAGTATGAACTTATTGTATCTTTAGGTGGGGATGGAACATTACATGAGACGATCAATGGTATGGTCGATCAAAATCATCGTCCTAAGCTGGGAATTATTCCTTTAGGAACTGTAAATGATTTTGCTAGAGCTTTAAACATATCTTTGAGCCCTAAAGAAGCTATAGACACGTTAAAGTCTGATCACTCAAAAAAAGTAGATATTGGAAGTTTTGATGATCGGTATTTTGTGAATATTGTGGCCATTGGAGCTATTGCAGAAGCCACCTCCGAAGTGTCACCTGAACAGAAGACAAAATTCGGTCCGTTGGCTTATCTAATGGAAGGAGCGAAGACTTTAGCCGGAACTAATGCTTATCCATTACACATTAAATATGATGACAAAGAGTGGTCAGGGAATTCTTTTTTATTTCTTGCAACATTGACAAACTCAACGGGTGGATTTGAAAAGTTGTCTCCGGAGGCTAAGGTGAATGACGGAGTATTACATGGTTATATAATAAAAGATGTACCTACCATACGATTGATTTCCATTGTAACATCCGTCTTGCGTGGGAATCTTAAAGAAGATAAAGATGTAGAACATTTTACAGCGAAGAAATTGTACGTTTCTTCATCCCAAAAATTACATACAAATGTGGATGGTGAAGAAGGTAACCCTCTCCCTGTTTCCATGGAGGTAAAGCCTCAACATATTGAAGTAATTGTAGATTAAAAAAACCCTCTCTTAATCTAACTTAAGGGAGGGGATGACAGAGTGACTTCTCAAATTGAGTAAGCCTGCCATGAAATCTACAGGTTTATTCATTCTCGATAGAGAAGAATAAAAAGGGTGAATCGACATTAGAGACAAAAGAGAGTTTACGTATGTTGAGACATATGACCAGACGCTCTTGCATGTGTTGAACTGGATCACATTCAAGAATAGGAGGGTCTCTTTTGCTATAAGTCATTATAACATCGTTTTGATGGTGTATGCTTTGGGAAAAAAACATTAGTGAAAGCGAATTAATACGCGATTTCATGTAATAGTTTCGCAAGTTTTGGAGGATTATGGAATTATTTAATATGTAAGCATATTGTATCGTTAAATGTTTTACTGTAAGATTAAATGAATAACTAAAATAGAGGTGGACTTATGGATTTTACTAGTATTCGAAGTCTGATGCAAATGAAAGCTATGAATTTAATGAGTGGGGAAAGAAGCCCTTCGTCTAGTGCTGGGATGCATGATACGTCTTTTCATAATGTCTTAGACGTGTTTTTATCAGCTTCCTCTCCATCTGCTGGTTTACAAGGAAATGCGCAAAACTTAACGAGCTTTAATGCTTTTAAGGAACAACCTATACATATTAAGTACCCTGACTTGGTTTCCGATGGTTCTGTCAACAAAGTAACTTCATCAAATATTGAGGTAGAAGATAAAGGGTTAAGTGCATTAATTAAAGAAGCATCTGAGAAAAACGGGGTTGATGAATCTCTCGTTCGTTCCGTAGTACAAGCAGAATCAAATTTTGATGCGAATGTAGTAAGTCATGCGGGAGCTCAAGGTCTTATGCAGTTAATGCCGGAAACTGCAAAAGGTCTTGGAGTTACCGATCCATTTGATCCTCAAGAAAATTTAATGGGCGGAACTAAATACTTAAGGCAAATGATGGATCGTTACAATGGTGATGAGAAACTTGCCCTTGCTGCCTATAACGCAGGACCTGGAAACGTAGATAAGTATGGAGGAATTCCACCTTTCGAGGAAACACAAAATTATGTAAAGAAAATAGTAGGTTGAACGAAAAAAAACCTTCATGACATTTGTTATCATGGAGGGGCTTTTGTTCGGAATATAAGCAGCTCACTTTACTATAAATAGTTCGGTTTTGGAGTACAAAAACATATGTAGAGGGAAAAATAGCAACAGAATTATCGGACCAATTAACATACTAAATAACATTACAATTGGTAAAGAAAAACGCTTGGATATGTTAATATCCAAGCGTTTTTCTTTATATTTTCTTCTTCAACTACTTAGCTTCGAGAGATGTTGTTTCCGTTATGATTGAAAGCGTTTGGAGGTCCGGGAAATCACTCGCTTTCCATGGGCATGTGGCGAGCTTCCTCGGGCTATCGCCGATCATGTAGTAATTGGTTCTTCAAATTGTAGGCTATTCATAAATGGGAGTTTGCAACTGCACACTTGTTCCATATGGTGTAGCGAACACAGAAGACGACTCATGGAAGTAGGGCCGTTCATTAAAAGCAAAGGATGGGTGGCTAGGAAGCGGGGAGATTCCCAAGCCCCCATTCGATGTGTGAGAAACGAATCCCTTTCCCAGAAGGACTATCTTCCACTATCCGTGTTCTATTGCAATGAACCTCTCTATATCAAGGATTTTAATAGGACCGCCCGCTATCAAGATTTGCATGCAAACTTAGGAATGGCTGCCTTTTCTTAAAGTGGTATCGAGACACTTATATGGAAAGCGAGCCGTTTCCCGCAGCCCCTACATTCACACAAACATCTCGAATTCAAGCACAATCTCTGATTTCGTATGCAATTTATATGTTAAATACCGATAATCGTTGATATAACAAGGAATAATAAGAGACCAAATCATATGCGATTTGGTCTCTTCATTCGTATGTTATTTCATGTTTTGTACTCGAAAACTGAACCCGTTACTTTACTATCACCTGCTTATGTTTGTTGTGTCTACCAGGCCCCTCCCGTGTATCTAGATTTCTTTACTCATTTGAATGTATTGGTGGAAGACTTGTGTCATTTCTTTGAGACGGTTATGCACGTCTTCGTCGATTAATTCACCTTGTGTTGAAAAATGATTGGTATGAGTATATACATAATTAGGTGTGACGAGGCAACGGAAGTAATTTAGAATGGGTTTAAGTTGGTTCTCGATCACTAGATGATGTTGCAGTGTTCCGCCATTAGCTACGATTGAAACGGGCTTATGACGCATGGCAAGAGGAGAAACAGCGTCGAATAAATTCTTTAGTGTCCCCGGAATGGAACCCTGAAAAATAGGAGTAGCTATGACATAAGCATCGGCTTGTTCCATTTCTTCAATCAAATGTTGCATGTCTTCATTATATTGTTCGAAAGGACGTCCATCTACAAATTCCATTTGATAATTTTCCAAGTTTATGAATTTTGTTTTGTAGTTTTTATTTAGTTTTTCAATATATTTGTCAATTTCATTTAGCAACGTTTGGGTTTTAGTTCCAACGATGGTTCCGTTAAGAAGTAGAATCTTCATGACGTGGTCTCTCCTTTAAGTGGTTCAAATATAACAAGACTTCAAGTTTTGTTTATTCCATTTAACTTAATGCATCTTCAAGGTTATAAACTGAAATAAGAAAGGTTGCAAAAGGATAATATTCTTTTAAATGCGCTATTCTAAGAACATAGCTTTATCAACCATTATGTTAAATGATACGTATTAAATAAGCAATTGTGACTGGTCGCCCTAGTGTTCACTTGTGCTGTCGAAAAGAGGGAGAATTTGTGTTGAAAATATGGAGAAGGTTAAAGTTTTTAGCAAATATCAAAAAGTCGATTCCATTTTTATTGAAGTTCTTTAAATCTTCGGAGGTGAGTTTCAATAAAAAATTTTTATCTGTTTTGCTAATGATCGGTTATCTTTTATTTCCTTGGGATCTGATCCCTGACTTCCTTATATTTATCGGTTTAGTCGATGATGTTGCGGTGTTAGCTTTTATTTTACAACAAATAGTAAAGATGGCGCCAGAGTCTTTAAAAGAAGAATTTCAATTAAACTGATGTTTAGTTAATTTGGAAATGAGGTACATACTATTTGTGAAATGATTTAACTAATTGAAGGAGTGATTATTGTGAGTAAAGTTATGTTTACTTCCCACGCAACAGCAAAAGGCGGTCGTGAAGGTCACGTGAAATCTGATGATGGTGTTGTTGATGTGAACCTTGTAATGCCCGGTAGCGGCGACGATAAAGAAGGCTCCAACCCTGAACAGCTATTTGCAGCAGGTTATTCTGCTTGTTTTGATGGTGCTTTAAACCACGTTGCTAAAGAGCAAAAGAAGGACATAGAATCTGAAACAACTGCTGATGTTAGTCTCATTAAGGATGAATCAGATGGTGGCTTTAAAATAGGCGTCATTTTAAATGTAAGCGTTAATGGTGTTTCTCAAGATGAAGCAGATAAGTTAGTTAAAGATGCTCATGACTTCTGCCCTTACTCTAAAGCAACAAGAGGTAATATTGATGTGGAGCTGAACGCGAAAGCTGTATAATCCTCTTATATAAAACAAGTCTCCTTTAGAATTGGAGGCTTGTTTTATTTGATTAAGAAAATGGTTAATAATACATGAGCATATTCTTACTAGAAAATAACAAATACCTTCATAATAGGAAGTATCAAGTTTGGTTGAAGGAGAGGAATGTTATGGAAATCACAGATCAGGCTCGTGATTTGTTAGATCAATTGTTAGAAGATGTAGATGAAGGTTGTTTACGACTATATTTCGCTGGTTATGGTTGCGGAGAACCTGATATAGGTATGACCATAGCTGAACCTGAAGCGGATGATGAGCTTCATCACATTAATTCGATTCCTGTGGCTATTGATCAGAAAATAATACATTTAACAGAAGAACTCATTGTTGAAGGTAAAGCAACGATGGAAGGCCCGAAATTTCAAATGCTCGGGCTTCCTGAGAAAGGTTGTTAAACTTGTCTTGAATGAAAAAAAGAGCTACTCATAGGATAACGGTTAAACAAACGGGCAGGGTTGTTGAAGACTCGATTCCGAGATGATTGTGTGGAGGAAGGGGTCGCTTTTCATGGGCGTGCGCTGAGCCTCCTCAGGCTGGCGTCTTTCGGGGTCAGATCTACCCTGCGTATCCCACAGGGAGTCTCCCCCTTTCCCACCGCCCCTTGCCGTATATTTCTATCAAAATCGTGCTGTTCTACCGTCCCTGTTAAAACATGAGATATCTGATATAACGCCAATTGAAGCCTGATACAGACCAAGGAATATGGCCATCACACAGATCTATTGAGCCATTAGATAAGTTGTTAAAAATCGGGTGTGATAGCCTGTTTATATGAAGTGTACCTATTAAGGGACCTTTTAAAAAACCTCTGTGGCAATAATTTCAGACCATAAACGACAGCTAGGAGCTTACCTGGTGTGTATACCACTTCTCCTTGTGAAGACCTTTTCTGAATTTATATTACAGATCAATAGTACAGGATCTATTAATGGCGGAAGTGGATCAATTTCATGGCACAAGCAGATCAATTCAATGGCAATATTCACACAGCACCCCGATTTTCATAAAAAGAGTTCCGTTCCACTTCTCATCCCCCATGCTCCGATAAAAAGCAACGGAACCGCCACTTTTTTATTAAACAATCTGGGGCTTTAGTTGAAGAAGCAATTGAAAATAAAAATACCACTAAAATTCATTGCAATTAGTCATACAAATTTAGGTGCATTTTATAGTGTTTGTGATAGGAAACGGAACCCGTTACTCATAGGTAAGAAGCTCTTTTTGTATCAAAATGGAGGGAATTCATTATGCATACATATGATCCACTGTACAATCCTCACTCTTCCACACGAATGACTAAACATGCTACCCAAGGGATGGTAGCTACATCTCAACCTCTGGCAGCTCAAGCAGGTTTGGATATTTTAAAAAAAGGTGGGAATGCAGTTGATGCAGCCATAGCTACAGCCGCTTGTTTGACTGTAGTTGAACCTACGTCCAATGGTATTGGAGGGGACGCTTTTGCACTTGTATGGATGAGAGGCAATTTATACGGCCTAAATGCGAGTGGACCATCTCCACAATCCATCTCTATACCTGCTGTCAAAGAACGTGGATACAAAGCAATTCCGGCTCAGGGGTTTATACCTGTAACGGTCCCTGGTGCTCCAGCAGGATGGGCAGAACTATCCGACAAATTTGGTAAGCTCGATTTTCATGAATTATTAACACCGGCGATTTCCTATGCAGAAAAGGGATTTGCGATAACACCTATTGTAGGGAAGCAATGGAAAAGAATTTATCAACAATATAAAGAGACTTTAACCGAAGAGCTATTTCAGCATTGGTTTGATACGTTTGCTCCTAAAGGAAGGGCACCTGAAGTTGGAGAGGTTTGGTCTTCAGAAGAACACGCTTCGACCTTAAAAGCTATTGCAGAAACGAAAGGGATGGCTTTTTATAAGGGGGAGATTGCGGATCAAATGGATGCATTCTCTAGAAAGCATGGAGGCTTTCTTAGAAAAGAAGACTTGGTTGAATATAAACCTGAATGGGTTGAACCGATTTCAATAAACTATCGAGGATATGATGTTTGGGAACTTCCTCCGAACGGGCAAGGGCTCGTTGCATTGATGGGATTAAACATGGCCGAGAACTTCCGGTTTGAATCTACATTCAGTGTAGAAGACTATCATAAGCAAATCGAGGCACTTAAATTAGCCTATAGTGATGGTCATATACAAAACTCTGAAAAAGGGAATATGAAGCATTCTATAGATTCACTGCTTTCCCAAATATATGCGGAAAAACGTGTCGATTTAATAGGAGAAGAGGCCGGAACATCTAAGTCAGGTGAGCCCTCTCAAAGCGGCACAGTCTACTTGGCTACAGCTGATCAAGAGGGGAATATGGTTTCGTTCATCCAAAGTAATTATGAAGGTTTTGGATCAGGTCTTGTTGTTCCTGGTACTGGTATTTCATTACAAAACCAAGGCTGTAGTTTTTCGATGAATTCGAAACATGCGAATGCTCTTGTAGGGGGAAGGCGTAGTTTTCACGCGATTGTTCCAGGGTTTTTAACAAAAGGTGATGAAGCGATTGGTCCTTTTGGTGTTATGGGATGCATGATGCAGCCTCAAGGCCATATGCAAGTGGTCAGTCAATTAATTGATGCTAAGGCCAATCCTCAAATGGCGCTAGATGCACCGAGATGGAAGTGGCTGAAAGATAGAAAAGTTTCAGTGGAGTCTTCCTTTCCGAATCACGTCGCACAAGGTTTGGAACGAAAAGGCCATCAAGTATCTGTCACCTTGGAAACAAATGAATTTGGGCGTGGTCAAATTATTTCAAGAAATCCTGAAACAGGAGTGCTCGCAGGCGGAACCGACTCTCGTTCGGATGGTTCAATTGCGGTTTGGTAACGATAAAGTTATTTACGAAGAAATTTGAAATAAGGTAGGATAGAGAGGCTGATCAAATAAATCGGCATATATTTTAGAGATGAAAGGTAAGTTCAGACACCATGATGGCAACAGGACACCAAATAGTAGGTTTTACAAGCGGTTTAATTGCAATTACATTATTACCCCACATAGGGATTCTCCCGCAAACACCATTAGAAGCTATTCTGTTTTTTGTGTTTGTCTTATTTGGATCCTTGCTTCCTGATATAGATACCCCACATTCTAAGTTGGGTCAAAAGTTTTGGCGACTTCTTATATTTGTTTTAATGGTCGCCTTTGGTTTGTATTTATATGCTCCAAATTATTTAAATTCTTATAGGGAAGAACTTAAGGTATTCGTCATGTTAACGTTACCGCTTCTCATAATGGTGAGAAGTCATAGGAAAATGACCCACTCTATTTTCTTTATTGGAGTGCTATTCATCTATCATCTGATCATAACTAACTTCTTCGCGATCCCATATTATTTTTTTATTGGATTTATTACGGGGGTATTTTCTCATCTTGTGGGTGACCTTATAACCAAGCGTGGTATTCCGATCTTTTATCCTTTTTATAAAAGGCATTTTCGATTCTTATTCACGTTTAGAACTGGTTCCTCTACAGAAAAAATGATCGTTTTGACCCTGTCTGTGTGGAATATTTGGTTTCTTGTTACACAAATATTTTAATAAATCAATTGAATTATAAATGGGATACATATTAACGTAGTGATGTAACCCAAGGGGGGGGGGCTTAAATATCATATTGATTACAGGAGCAACGGGTTACGTGGGCCGGGCATTGTCAGCCTGGTTTATAGATAAAGGGATCCCCTATCGTGCGGCTTCACGTTATCCTATAGAAACAAAGGAACTGTTCAATGACCTGAACGTTGAAAGTGTACGATTTGACTTTGAAGACTCTAGTACATATCAGCAAACATTTGAAGGGGTAAAAACTTTATTTTTAATTCGCCCTACAGTACTCAGAGAACTTCAACCGATGGAAGATACGTTGAGAGCTGCAAAATTCTTTGGAGTAAACCGAGTTGTGTTTCTGTCGGTCCTAGCTTCAGAGAAGATGTCATTTCTTCCCCATCGGAAAATTGAAAAATTACTTATCCATTTAGGATTTAATTACACAATACTAAGGGCAAGTTTGTTTATGCAAGATTTGTTAAAGTACCAACAAACAGATATTCGAGAACATCATGTATTAAATATTCCTGCAGGTTTAGGCGAGACTAGTTTTATAGATAGTAGAGATGTGGCTGAAACTGCCTTTTTATCTTTAATGGGAAAGCATTACTCGAATGAAGTGTACAAGATGACTGGGAAACAGTCTCTGTCTATGTATCATGTAGCAGAGATTCTATCGGATGAAATAGGTTGCAAAATTATATATACTAATCCAACGAAACATCAGTTTATCAAGACATACCTTCATCGTGGGTTTTCAAATGAATATACTGCCCAATTGGCCAATGTATACACCTCAGTTAAAAATGGTTTCTCTAAACGTATAAGTTTGGATACTGAAAGGACTTTACAAAGAGAACCTCGGTATTTAAAAGAATTCATTAGAGATCATAAAGAGGCATTTATAGAATAATGATAAAAGAAGTGTGCTCGTATCGAGGAGTACACTTCTTTGGTTTAGGGTCTTTTATTTTGTTTAATTTTCTGCTCGGGTAGCGATTCCTTTCGAATCATCTTAAGAAAACCATACGCAAATATGATTATGATTACCGTGAAAGGCAATGCCGCAACTAAGGAGGCCGTTTGTAAGGCATCTAAACCACCTGCTAAAAGTAGAACGCCAGCAATTGCTGCTATCAATACACCCCAAACAATTTTAACGAGGAGCGGTGGTGTTAAAGTTCCATTCGAAGTCATACTAGCTAGTATATAAGTAGAAGAGTCAGCAGATGTTACTAAGAATGAGCACGACAAGAATACTTATAACGATAGCTGAAATAATGAAGACAGGATTTTGTGATTGTTTTTTTCGTCGTCGCTCCTCCTTATTAATTATAAGGTTAGCTTTCTTTCATTTTGTAATATGTGGGTATCATAATATGAACTTTATAATTGAAAAGTATTGTAGGTTATTCTTTTTAGGGAATCGTATCTTATGTGAGGAAGGAGACATGTGAAATGTTTGAACGATGCTTACAAATCAAAGCATTCATGGAGGAGTTTGATGGAAAATGGATGATTGCTGGTGGTTGGGCTATTGATTTACATATCGGAGAGGAAACAAGAGACCATGATGATATTGAAATTGCTATCTTCCGCGAGGACTTGCCACAATTAGTGCAGTTGCTTCAGGGGTGGGAAACGTTCATAACAAATCATGCTCAATTAGTGAAGTGGGACGTAAATGAACCTCTAGATGCTCATATTCACGAGATACATGCCTATCAGGAAGAAGAAAAACTGGAAATTCTGTTGAACGATAAAAGTAAAGGATCCTGGATATTTCGAAGGGATGAACATACCACTTTTCCTCTTTCCAACATGAATTTACGGTCAGAACAAGGAATTCCTTATCTTAATCCTGAAATCGTCCTCTTGTATAAAGCAAACAAAACTAGAGAAAAAGATCGTGCTGACTTTGCGTATGTATTTCCTCACTTAAATGAACATCAAAAAGAATGGCTAAAACAGGCATTGATTCAACATCAGCCCAATCACCCATGGCTAGAAAAGCTTTTATATTGAACGAAGGTTCATGTGTTTTATGAATATGCACAAGATAATAAAAATCTATAACTAAATCTAAGTAGTTTCATTTCGGTGGTAGAAACATACTAATATCGCATAGTCCAGAACGCTTTGTTTCAATGGTGTTAAATATGCCGTGTTTTAATATGATGAAAAGACTGTTATTTCACGTTCTCTCTACAGTGTCAGAACTACTTAGGTTAAATTTGCCGTCTTAATTTTTATAATAAGCCATATATATAGGAAAACTTTGATAAAATAAAATAGATTAACTTATAGAATATAGATGGAGAAGGAGAACAGTACTTATGTGGCATTGGAAAAATATACTCCGCGGCATACTTATGGGAGCAAGTGATGTTGTTCCAGGGGTAAGTGGGGGTACGATTGCAGTTGTATTAGGAATATATGATGACTTAATTGCAGCGATTAACGGATTTTTCAGTAAAGAATGGAAACGCCATTTGAAATTTTTACTCCCATTAGGTTTAGGAATTATCACTTCTATTTTGTTGCTTGCCAATCTTATTGAGTGGTTATTTGAACATTATCCAAACCCGACCCAGTTCTTTTTTTTAGGGTTGATTATAGGTGTGCTTCCTTATTTAGCCAATAAAGCTGATATGAAACACCAATTTGAAGGTAGACATTATGTTTTATTATTAATAGGAGTTATCCTAGTTGGATCGATGGCAGTTTTTCAAGTGGCTGAAAGAGACCCGATGACTGATTTGACACTGGCTTCCTATATAGGGTTATTTTTCTCTGGATGGCTAGCGAGTAGTGCCATGATCCTTCCAGGAATAAGCGGTTCCTTTTTGTTACTAATTATAGGAATGTTTAGCACGATTATCTATGGAATCGCTAATTTCAGGTTCGATATAATTTTAGTTGTCGGTCTTGGTATTTTTATTGGCATCATAGTCATGAGTAAAGTAATTAATTTTTTCTTGGAAAATTACACTTCCGCAACGTTTGCTTTAATTATTGGGTTAGTTATAGGCTCAGTGTTTGTTATCTTTCCAGGCGTTCCTGAAGATGGCTTCATGTGGGGTATTAGTATACTAACGTTAATTTCTGGATTAATTGCAGCTTGGCTACTTGGTCGAGTTGAATATAAGTAAAAGCGGATTATAAGACATCAGGATTAATTTCAAGTATGATAAAAATTGTATGTTAATTCGTGAGAGATGGGAGATAATGATAATGGAATCTATTCATAAGATTGAAGAATTTGAAGATGTTATCCAAAGCAGTAAACCAATAGTTATAAAGTTTCAGGCTGACTGGTGCCCGGATTGCCGTCGGATGGATATGTTTATTGGAGATATTCTAGAGGAATACAAAGACTACAAGTGGTACGATATAAATAATGATGAACTGCCTGAGGTTGCAGAAAAGTATGAAGTGATGGGGATACCTAGTATTCTTGTGTTTCAAGAAGGCGATAAAATTGCCCATTTACACAGTGCTAATGCAAAAACACCTGAAGAAGTAGAAGAGTTTTTACAGATTCATCTGTAAACGATCACGCCCACATGGTTTGTTGCTGTGTGGGTTTTTTATGCTTTTAGAGGAGGGGCAGGCCTTCGCGACATAAGCAATCTACCTTCATCGGGTTAGGTCGTCCCGATTACGGTATTTTGCTTATGCGTTTCAGGCCTAACCGCCCCTCTCCGCACTTCAAGTCAGGGGGTGTTTTTTTGAGGTTGCGTTTGATTTTGGTTGGGGCGGGGCATGCTCATTTGGAGGTTATTCGTTTGAATAGTGTTATGCCACTGGGGAATATAGAGATTTATTTGATCTCTCCATCAGATTATCAGTATTATTCAGGGATGTTTTCTGGTTATACAGAAGGTTTGTATGATGAAGATGATATACGGATTAACCTTAGGGAACTCACGAATAAATGTGGTGTGAATTTTATAAAGAAATCGGCTAGTCGAGTTTTTCCAGAGCGGAAGAAACTTTTTTGTGAAGACGGTGCTGTTTATCCTTTTGATCTGATAAGTTTTGATTTGGGATCTAAAAGTATTCCACCTGAATTCGTACATTCCCAAGTTTGTTCTGTGAAGCCTAATTTCCAATTTGTAGAACAAATCAATGAAATTAGAGAGTCATCTACTCCTCTTGTAGTAGGGGGAGGTGCAGCAGGTTGCGAACTTGCTCTTTCTATTCAGGCGTATAAAAACAATCGAGAGATCAAGGGAGATGTCCGAATTGTAACAGCAGATAAAGTTTTATCCTCTTCATCTAACAAAACGTCGGGAAAGATTAAATCTCTATTGGAGCGATCGGGTGTCCAAGTTTGGGAGAATGAAAGGGTAAGTGATATATACGATGATTACATTGAGACTTCTTTCAATAACCACATTCATCACAGTGGTTTGTTATGGCTAGGTGGTCCTATCGGTGAACCTATTTTTCAGTTATCTAATCTTGCCGTCGATGAAAAGGGATTTGCTTTTATAACAGATGCTCTTCAATTTGAAAAGTATAGCTTTATGTTTGGAGCGGGTGATTGTGTAACGCTACGATCTTACCCTAACCTTGACAAGAGCGGAGTTTATGCGGTAAGGCAAGGTCCGATTCTTTTTGAAAATCTTCATCGCTATATAAACAATCAACCTTTGCAGTCGTATGAACCTCAGAAAAAGGCTCTTTATATTTTATCTACAGGTGGGGAAAAGGGGCTTTTATTATATGGAAAGTTTTCACACCATAGTCATCAGGCATGGAAATTAAAAAACAAAATAGATACAAATTTTATGAAAAAATACAAATAAGGCGTCCATTCAATAATTGAACGGACGTTTGATCTATTTGGTTAGCCAGTTACGAACGGTCTCTCTAAAAATAAAGGTAGTTAATAATAAAAGGCCAAATATACTGAGAGCAGCGAAGATTAACGTGGAATTGCCGCTAGCTAAACTTGTCCCTACTAGGCTATAAGCAAAGGTTCCGGGAATCATCCCAACAACTGTTGCAGGAATAAAGGAACGGATTTTAACTCTAGTTATCCCTGCTGCATAGCTTAAGATATCAAATCCAACAAGAGGGATTAAGCGCAAGACTAATACATAGACAAAGCCATTTTCTTTCATGCGATTGTATAAAGCGTCAGCCCATTTGGTTCTTTGAAACTTTATGATAGAGTCGCCAAAAAAACGCCCCATTATATAACCTGTAACAGAAGCCCCAGTAGCTCCAATTATGATGTATAACATTCCAGGCCATATCCCATACGCAAAGGCTGCGGCTAAAGATAGAATAGATGTAGGAAAAGCAACGATAGGTCCTACTGTGTAGAGAACCATAAACAGGAGGGGACCCAAGAAACCAAATGAAAGGATATAGGAACGAATTTGTTCAGGAGAGCTATCTATTTGAGTTCGAACCACCCATGCTAATGCAATAAAGATGAATAGAAAAATTCCGGTTCGTACGAGTGTTTGTTTATTCATAGGTCCCTTGCCCTTTGTTAAATTGGTGAATAGAATTCTCTGGTATATGAATGGTTAGATGTTTCGATAAACTGGTATGTGTAACACGTAAGGTGATTTTTTCAGCCAAATCTATTATAAAAAGGTGGGCCATCATTTGTCCTTGATAATAGGTTGTTTGTAAAAGTTCTGCATGAAACGTTATTCCTTTATCCTTTGGGTTAGAGAGTGAAATAGATTCTAAATGAACATAATGGTTGTCATCAAGAAGAAGATGGTTACCAAAAAACTTAACAACAAAGGGATTGGCCGGAGAATTATGAATATCGTAAGCACTAGCTATTTGTTGAAATTTCCCTTCATGAAATAATCCGATTTTATCGCCCATGAGCATAGCTTCCTCATGGTCATGAGTAACAAATATTGAGGTGATCGAATGATTCGTTAAAAGCTTCCTAACCCAATATCTTAGCTCTTGTCTTAGATTAGGATCGAGGCTGCTAAAAGGTTCGTCAAGTAGTAATATATCAGGTTCTGTAGCCAGTGCTCTTGCCAAGGCAACGCGCTGCTGTTGGCCTCCTGATAATTCATTAGGAAATTGAGACTTAGCCTTTGTTAGATTAATAGCTTCTAGGAGATTTGTCGTTTTTTCTTTTGAGTGACCACCCATCACCTTAGCCCCATATGCTATATTTTCTTCTACCGTCATATGAGGGAAAAGCAGCGGCTGTTGAAAAACTAAACCTATATTGCGTTTACGAGCTCCAATAGTTGTAACGTTTTTGCCTCCTAAAATAATAGAACCATGAGAAGGATTTTCAAGCCCTGCTAAAATTCGAAGCAGTGTTGATTTTCCACTACCAGACGGGCCAACAATGCTTAGTTTTTCGCCCTCATTCATTTTAAAGCTTAACTGATTAAGTACAGTCTCCGTTCGGAATTTTTTAGTAAGTTGATTGACTTCAATTGCGATTGTCATGATTAATTCCTCCAGTACTTTTTCGAGTAGGGTAGCAGAAGTAACAGTCCTTCGACTAAAACGTACATAACAAGAGGTGGAATTGCGAACCAAACAGCAAAAGCGGCCATTATGGAAGTATTTGCTGTATCCAAAAACGGAAAGAAAATCATGGGAAGCGTGATTACTTGTCCCCCACCAATGATTGATGTAATAGCATATTGGCTTAAGCTAATAACAATCGTTAAAAATGTAACGCTGCGAATAGCTGCACGAAGTAAAGGAAGCTCTATGGTTAGAAACTGTTTCCTCATGGACGCACCAAGGAGCTCCGCCTGTTCTATTAAGTCCTTACCTAATTGGCTATACGCATGGTGGAAAATCCTTATACTATACGGGATAGTAGGAACAAGGTGAATGACAACCACTCCTATCCAAGTATCAGCTATTCCTACTCTAATCATAAATAGATGGAGTCCCATGGCTACCGCAAGGACGGGAATGAGAATAGGGGCAAGTAATAGGGATTCTATGAATGATTTCCCCTTAAAAGGATAAAGGGCTAATGCTTTACCACTTGTTAAACCTATACCTAAATTGATCAATAACACACATGCTCCAATGCCAATAGACCAGATTGTAGCGGTCAATAGGTTTGGTTCTGAAAATAAAGTATTCCAACTCGTCCATTGGAAGTTTAACTTTTCTCCTGTATGAAATCTCCAAGGAGCTGTAAAGCTTTGAAACAAAAGCAGAAGTGCTGGAGATATAAATAAAGTGCCAACTACTAGATAGAAAGAGATGTTTACTTTTTTCATTATAACCGCCCTCTCATAGCCCTCAAACGCTTGCGGTTAAGGTACATATAGCCTAAGAAAGCGGTTAGTGTAATAAATAGACTAATGGATGTCATGGCAGCAAAAGCTAGAGGACGATCGTCCCAACTTCCACTATAAAACCATTGGTAGCTTAACACTGAGACCATCTCTGGAAAATTGGTCCCGATCAAAGCAGGAACTTCATAAGCCGTTAAAGTAAAGGCAAAGATGATAAAAAAGGTTTCAATTAAAACAGATTGAATATGAGGCCAATCTACCGTTTTAAATTGCTCCCAGCGATTCCCGCCTAATGTTTCCACTAGGTCATAATAACTTTGAGGAATCGCACTGTATACAGGGAATAGCATTAAAACAACAAAAGGGACTTCCTTCCAAATATAAGTAAGAAGAATCCCCATGCCCGCAGAATCTCTTGTTAAGATAGGAAAATCACCTGTATTAGCAATCAATCCCATCGAAACAAACATTTGAGCGAATAGACCTGTTTCTGAAAAGATCAAGATAATAACATATCCCCATACAAAATGAGGGAAAATCATAGGAAGCCATAAAGAAAGACGAGGGAGATTTCTTTCTAAATAATGGGAAAAACTCCGAGTGATGATGAGCCCAACAAGCAGTGCTAGTATAGTAGCAATGAAGGAAGTTCTTAAACTGAATAAGATAGATGATAGGAAACGGTCGGACTCCAACAATTGACGATAGGACGCTAAAGTGAAACCCATGGTCCCTGTAGTACTTTCTAACACAGCGATCGCAAGCCCGTACATAGGGATAATCATAAACAATAGAGAAGGAAAAAGTAGGATCCATGGGTTATTTTTGAATAATTTCATTGAACCACTGATCCTCTATCCAATCTACATAACTTGCATCAGCTTCTGGTAAAAAACTCTCTTCTAACTCCTGCTGATCTAATACACTTTTTCCACGCTTAACATTTTCAAATTCCTCTTGTTGTGTATCAGATAATTTCTCGAAGCTGATCGGCGTATTTTCTCCCCAATAATCTGGTTTAAGTTTGGCTAGTTGGGCATCTGGTGAAAGCATATAATTGATAGCAGTTAAAGCTCCTTCTTTATTGGTGCTATTATAGGGAATCGATAAGAAGTGGGTGTTACCGATAGAACCGGAGTCCATGACAAAGGATTCTGTAGTTTCGGGAAAGACACCTTCTTCTATAAGAGATTCAGCTCTAGCTTCGTTATAGCCCATTGTCATAGCTACTTCACCTTCTCCATATAAGCGATCAAGTTCAGTTAAGGAATTGGGGTAATGGTTACCGGAGCGCCATAGATTCGGCTTAATGGTGTTTAAATATTCCCACATTCCGTTTGCTTTTTCAGATATTTCTTCCTCTTGTAAAGGTTCATCATAAATAGTAGATGGGTCCTTGACCTGATCATATAATAGATGCCTAAGAAAAGCGTTTCCGGTGAAATCTGCTGCTGCTGGATACGTAAATTCTCCAGGGTGATCTTCAATCCATGCACGTAATTCTTCAAAAGAAGAAGGGGGGTGGTCTAACTTCTCACGGTCATAATGAAAGACGAATTGCACTTTACCCCAAGGCGCCTCCATACCGTCTACAGAAGTACCAAAGTCGGTAGTGAAGGCTGGATCATCGCTTTGATAATAGTCAATGAAATTAGGTAATTGATTAACAAAGGAACCTGCCAGTAAATCATTATTTTTAGCATTTTTAAAGTTTTCTCCGTTTAACCAAATGATATCAATGGCTCCATCTTGTTCACCTGCTTGTTTTTCTGTTTGTAGCTTTTGTGAAATTTCTTCGGTAGCCATCGGTACGCGTTCAAGAGTTATATTGTGTGTTTCCTTCAAATTAGGCTTAAGCCACTCGTCAATGTATTGATTAATTCCTTCATCTCCACCCCACATATACAATCGAACCTCAGAGCTGGCTGCTGTTTTTTCAATATCTGACCAAGTATGTTCGGTTATATTTTCTAAAGAGGGAGTAGTTTCCTTTTGAGTGCAAGCTGCTAATATTAGAATAAAGACAACGATGAAAAAGCGTTTCATGTGAATCCTCCTTTCGATAAAAATAACAGGAGAACGAATTCGGTTCTGTCATCTATCATACAAATATTTAGATCGTTTGGGAAACGATTGAACAGTTTGAATCGGCTCGGTTACCGGTGAAAAAGGTGCTTAAACTATCAACTATTTAATGTAATTGCTTTCGATAGCGTTCATTTAAGGACTTTTGAACGCATTCTTTTGCCATCTTATGAAGCGTTGCATGTGCTGCGAGTATTTTGCAGGGGAGAAAAGAGTTGTGTTTTTGAGAGTAAGTAGTTCCGATACCGTGGAGAAAATGTAAAAAAACAGATGAATTAACAATCTAAAAAGCACCATAAGTAATAGTATAAATGGCAAACAAAAACGCTTGAATTTTGATTTCCATGCGTTCTATCTTTATATACTGTTGTTAAACTAAAGCGTCAGATTGTGGAATACTCAGATTCGAGACATTCTGGTGGTTTCCGATACAAAGGATGGCGTTAGAAGGCCCGGGAAATCACTCGCTTTCCGTGGGCATGTGGTGAGCTTCCTCAGGCTACGCCTTGCGGGATCTCACCGATCATGTTCATCCCACAGGAGTCTCATAATTTCCCGGACCTTCTTGCTTTCGTAAGGAGAACGGAAGCATCTTCACGTGAGCAGAAGCTTCATACGTGAGAATCGTGTGGGGTGGTGATGCTCTATTCTATAGCATAGGTAAGACACATTCCTATCCCTATATGGTAACGAACCACTATGACTCGGAATGAGCTTTCCTTCCAGATAACTGCCCGCTAGTACAAGCTAGCAACAGTGCAGCTATAGCCCAAGATTACGAAAGACTCAACTTCAGATATTCCGGTGGTTTCCGTTACCAAGGATGGCGTTTGAAGGTCCGGGAAATCACTCGCTTTCCGTGGGCATGTGGTGAGCTTCCACAGGCTACGCCTTGCGGGATCTCACCGATCATGTTCATCCCACAGGAGTCTCGCAATTTCCCGGACCTTCTTGCTTTCGTAAGGAGAACGGAAGTATCGGTTAAGCTACTTCACGTGAGCAGAACGTCTTATGCGAGAGAATCGTTGAGGACACTGAAAAATTGATAATATAAGAGAAAAAGAACTAAATCAATCAATATAAAGAAGACAAACACCGATATAGTGGGTGGTCTCATTGTATTTTTCTTTGTAAAGACTTTTTAGTGGCTCACTTTGCTCTGTGGGGCTCGTTTCTTTACTTTCACAAACGGACCCGAATAGGGGCCTTCCTCCATAATGAAAATAGAGGATAAACATGCTGTTATAACAAGAGCTACGTGCCGACTTCTTAGATTCGTAGATGTTCCGTCCCTCTTCTTCATGGCAAGGGGGTCGGGGAAATGACGTGACTCCTGTGGGATTAGAGGACATGGTGAGACCCCGCAGGACGAAGTCCAAGGAGGCTCACCGTACTCCCACGGAAAGCGAGTTATTTCCCCGACCTCCTTCTCCTCCTACCGATGACGGAACAGCCACACAATCTTGGAATCGAGTCTTCAACAATACTGCTAGGTTAGTTTAAGAACAATTCTTCACAATCCCTATGTTTATTTTAACATAAAATTACAATTTTCTTTTTAAATATTAACACAGCAAATAGCACCACAATTAACGTGGTAATTAGACGTTGACAATGGATGTTGTCATAATGTTATTTGGGTTGTGGTTCCGTGTGTTATTTTATATGTTATCAACCGATAACCATTGAATTATAAGGGGAAAATAAGAGACCAAATCATATGCGATTTGGTCTGCTAATTCGTATGTTTTTCCGCCGAAACGGAACTACTTATTTTGAGGATTCTGCTTTTTTGATGGTCTGTGCTACGATAGAATCAGAAGCTGTGAATGGGGAGGGATAGAATGAATAAATCATTATCTAAAGAACAAAAAGCATATATGCTGGATCAGATTCAAGAATACTTTGAGTTAGAACGTGATGAGCAACTAGGTGAATTAGCTGCAGATCAACTTCTTCATTTTATGATACAGGAGTTGGGACCTTTTATGTATAACAGAGGGGTTGAAGATGCACGTTTAATGGTGGAGCAGAAAGTGATGAATTTAGATGAAGACCTGTTATCACTTGAGCGGCCAGAGGCGAGACCATCCCGTAAGTAGCTACATAGACAAAGATTATCTGCTGCGTTTGGGTAAGTGGTTACGTTTTAAAATACAAAAAAGCATCATACCCTTAACTAATGGGTTTTGATATGACAATTAAAATGGAGCATTAAATTATTCTGTAATTCAATGCTCCATTTTACATATATATGTCAACGTTTATGCCTGAAAATATTACTTCGTTAAGAAGATGTTCTTTATAATATTAAGAGCATCAGCTAGCAGCTTTTGGTGAACTTTCTTCGTCTAAGGTAAGAACCTCTTCAGTTGCCGGATTTTGAACATTTTCCCACTGAAAATGTTCAAGTTGTTTGTTCATGTCATTTACCATTGATTCTAGTTCATTTGCTTCTTTCATCAACTGATTAAACGCAAGCTTCTGCTCTTCTGTGGAGGCAGAAATTTCTTCTGTACCAGCTGCTGTTTCTTCAGTGATCGCACTCACATTTTCAACAGAAGAAGAGACTTGTGAACTTTGGTCTTTTGATTGAATCATTCCTTCAACTAAATCATTTAATTGTTTGTAAATGGTATCCACTTGCTTATGAATTACTTGAAAGGCACCTTCAGATGCATCCAAAGATTGATGCTGCTGGTCTGATAATTTCATCGTTTCATGCATTTCTTTTTCTATTGTAGTCACACCTGATTTAATCTGCTGAACCATGCTTGAAATTTCACCTGTAGCTTTTGTAGATTGATCCGCTAATTTTCTTACTTCCTCGGCTACGACAGCAAACCCTTTTCCGTGTTCACCAGCTCTAGCGGCTTCAATGGCCGCATTTAAAGCGAGTAAGTTGGTTTGCTCAGCAATGTCGTTCACGAGTTTCACAGTCACTTCAATTTGGTCAGTATAACTAATAAATTCGTTTACCGAGCTTTCGACGTTGGAAATCGATTGACTGTTTTTCTCCATGACTTGACGCTGGTCGTTAATAGCCGATTGGCCTTCTTCTGCTGAAGTTAGTGCTTGAGTACTCTTCTCTGAAGCTTTCTGACTTTCTTCTGTATTTAATTCAAAATTACGGTTCATTTGTTCCATCAGTGAAGCTACATCTTGAATGTCATTAGAAATCGACTGACTTCCTTGAGCTAACTCATCTGTTGAGCTTGTTACTTGTTCGTTCACTTCGGATAGACCCGTCATTTCTTTATTAAGTTTAGAGCTGAACTCTCCGACATTCCCACCAATTTTATGAACAGATTGAAGAGTAGATGTTAAATTATCAATCATTGTTTGAAAGGCATGCTTTAGCTGTCCAATTTCGTCTTTATCTTTTTCTGACAGATGAATGGTTGTAGTTAAATCTCCTTTGGCGACCCGCGAGGCTTGTTTAGCTAAATCTCTCATTGGTTTTGCAATATGCTTCGTTAAACGAGAGGTTGAGTAGACGGAAAGGAGAACTAAAACGACACCTGCAATAAGGGCAAAGAGGATGAGACTTCGAATCGCATCCGCCTGACTAGAAACTTTATCATCGTACCAGGCTTGGGCTTCTTGCTGTAACATATACATATCATTTAAAATCCCAGAAGTACGAGAAGCTTGCCGTTGTACTTCGTTCTGATCCTCTTCTGCTAAAGCTGTTATCGCTGTTTGCTGCCAATCACTATACTTTGCTTTTGCCTGTTCATACCATTGCTCTTGAGAGGGTGTAACAACCATAGATCCTAAGCTCTCAAACGACTCACTAGTTGCTTCCATTTGAGTAGTGGCATCATTTTTAGTAGCTTCGGAAGGATTGTATCCATATGTATCTAAAGATTGTTCAATTGAAATAAGCTGGCTGTTCACATCCTTTGCTTCAAGTAAAAATTCAACGTCTTTATTTGTAGAGCTCTCAAAGCTTATCATTTGAAAAACGATATAAGAAATCAGTAATAAACTCAATAGTAAGGGGATTAGTGTCATCGTGTATAAACGCTTGCCTATAGTCATTGCCCAACCTCCTCATTGATTCGATCTTGTTCTTCATCAGATAAATTAATAAGACGGATCGGGGCAAGGCCTACTCCTTCTTCTGCAATACCAAGCTCTTTTAAACCACCTTCTAGAGTTTCACCTTGAACCAGCTGGCTCATTACATCGTAAAGGGCCACATCCACATTTTTCATCATGGAGGAAACTACAGCATCTTCTGCAACATAGTATTGATCACTATCTGCACCAAACGCATAAACCCCTTGTCTTTCAGCTTCTTTCATTACTCCCACACCGGTAAATCCGGCAGCATGGAAAATGTAATCTGCACCTTCCTCGACCATTTCAAGAGTGAGATCTTCACCTTTTGTATCATCATTGAATGTATCCGCATATTCAGCAAGAACGTCCGCTTCCGAGTTCACTTCAAGGACTCCATCACGGAAACCCTTTTCAAAACGTTCCACTACTTCGATTTTTTCACCACCAACAAATCCAACGACATCGGATTCTGTTTTCATCCCAGCGAGCAAACCAATGAGATAACTTCCTTCATCTTCTTTAAACGTAATTGATGTTACATTATCGAACTCAGAAACTGCATCAATTAACACAAAATGCTGGTCAGGATAAACCTCGGCCAACGCATTAATCGAACCTTGCGAAGCATAGCCAAGCCCGATAATTACATTGTGTCCCTGATCTATTAAATCCTCCATATGGCCTTCGAAGTCTCCATCAAAAGGTTCACGATAATCGAATGTAATTCCTAGTTCGTTTCTAGCCTGCTCTAGTCCTTGAAATGCCGAGTCGCTAAACGAATCGTCACCAAGCCCGCTTTCTGTAACGAGAAGGCCGGCACTGATGTCATCGTCAGAACCGGACGACTGTGCTTCCTCATTACTACAAGCTACTAACGCTAAACATAAAATAAGTAATCCAAGCCATTTGTATTTGAACAAAAAATTCACTCCTAATGTATGATGTCTGACAACCTATGGTATCGGTTACTTTTGATGTTTATTAATAGCTAAACTAAAAAAGCACGATGACAATTGTCATCGTGCTTTATAATACAAGTTGAAATGGTCAACGTCTTTCCAAGTTTTCTGGTCTTAGTGCGAATTGGAAGAGCTTGATATGCCCTTGGTCAAACGTTTGATTAAACTGCTGAAGAAGCGCTTGTGACAACGATTCAATGATCAAATACTAACACGGTATTGTCTTTTGACGATTATAATTGAAAAGCATCAGCTATTAGTTGATAAGATCTCATTCTTTCCTCAAATGGGGAAACAATGGTGTTCACAATCACTTCATCCACTTCATAATAGTTTGCTAGAGTTTCAATTTGTTTTTTTACTTGATCTGGTGAACCTACGATCATCCGTCTGCGATTTTCTTGAATCCGTTGTTTTTCATACATTGTATAAGAGTAATTGGTTGCTTCTTCAGGGGTTGGAAAGTAATGTCGTATGCCGCCTTGTTCAATCTTTAAGATTGCTAAGTCTAGACTTGATGCTAGATACTCCGCGTGTGCTTCTGTTTCAGCACAAACTGCAAAAATAGAAACATTTCCCAATGGTTTGGTTTGTTGGATGGAACCTTTAAAATAACTTTGGTAGCGTTGCATAGCTCGTGTTCCTCCATACCCATTAATAAAGTGAGCAAAGGAGTAAGACACTCCCATGTCTGCCGCTACACGCGCACTCGTACCGCTTGATCCCAGCATCCAAATGGGTGGGGCTGTTTTACCTCGAGGAGAAGCATGGATTCCCATTTGTTTAGGGTCTTCACCGTGTAAGTAACCCATCAAGTCGTTCACTTGTGCAGGATATTCTTCGGTATTAGGAAGCTTTCCTCGGTTTAATGCTAGATTTACGTTATTTATTCCACCAGGAGCACGTCCTACACCTAAATCAATGCGTCCTGGATATAAGGTTTCAAGTACTCGAAAAGCTTCAGCAACTTTATAAGAGCTATAGTGGGGAAGGAGAATACCTCCCGTACCTATACGAATGTTTTTTGTTTGTCCTGCCAGATGGGTCGCTAGGATTTCTGGAGAGGAGCCAGCTAAGCTATTAGTGCTATGATGTTCTGAGACCCAAAAGCGATGGTACCCGAGTTCCTCTGTCCATCTGGCAAGTTCGGTCGTTTGTTGTAATGCGTCTTGTGGTGTCATCCCTAATAGGAGTGGGGATTGGTCGAGCACACTTAATTTCATTTTACTAGTCCCCTTTATTCTACAGAGTCTACTATAATATCGTGGCATGAGGAGCTTGTTTTTGCAAAGACTTCATCTTTATGTCAGAACGTGTTTAAAAAGCAATTTTAAATAACGATAAAAATTGAGCATTGAATTGCTCTGCAATTCAATGCTCAATTTACACATGGATTTCTTTGTATGCTAAAACTAGGTGTTGAATGCTTAATTGGTCGGACGACCGATTAAGCATCTTATCGATTGAATAAACCTAATAGTATAGTTTCTTTCATAGGTAATGATCCTTGGAAAAGGTCATCTATTTTTAAATTTCTAAGATCGATAGGAGTAATAAACGGGGTTCCATCTCGAAACTGATCTCTTGGTAAAGAAGCTAGTTTAACTTGCCCTTCCAATCCACTACTGATTTCTACAATACCCGCTTCTTCAAGTCCTGTTTCTATTAAACTTTTTTCTAAGATACCTTGGTCTGTCATTTTCCAAGCAAATAAGTTTTTCTCGGTGACTAATACTTTTTCAAATGCGGCCAACGCCCCTGATACCTCATCAGTAATAATATTGACGTCGGCATGGTAGCCTGCTCGTATTTGTTCATCATTTTCAGTTAACGTAATTTCATATGGATATTGACTACTACTATGAACATTAACATCTTCAGGAAAGGAATCGATTTCTTCCATAGACCCTTGTAGCTCCAAATCATCTAAGTCTTGAATCGTGATCTCGGCCTTCATGTCTTCCTCAACCATTTTCCGTTCTTTTTCTCTCAATTTACCTTCTACGAGTAATTCAGAAGAGGAGAGGGTTAACAAAGGAGAATTCAAGTCTTCTGATCGGTCAGTAACTACACCGTCAAAAGTACTTGTTACCGTGATGGTTTGACCGGTAGAAGTTAACTGGTCAAGTTGATCTTCAACCATAGCTAACTTTGCTTCTTTTTGAGTACGTTCTTTTTCTTTATCAGCGATCGCTTCTTCTTTGATTAATTCTGCTTCCGCAGGATCTTGATTATTATCAATGAAACCCTCTACCTCATCTTGAGAATCGTCATTAGAAAACGGATTGTTAAAGCCAAAAGTGTTATTGTTTTGACTATCATCTATTGTATAATTCTCTAGTGCAAGGAGATATGTATCAATCGCATCAATTTCTTCTTGAAGCTTCGTAGATTCCCTCTCTAACTCTGCCTCTTGACTCTGATAATTTAGTACTTCATAAGAGTACAATTCATCCCCATTATTAACCTGATCCCCAACATCCACGAAGAACTCCTGAAATGAGCCACTTTGCTCATCAAAATATACGGGAGTCACCTCTTCTGTTGAAAAAACACCTCGAACAGAAAGTGATTCCTCAATATCAGAGGAGAAGGTTCCCGACCATTCATTTACATAGGACTTTTGCTCAACGTTATGATCTGAATCAAAATATATTAAAAAGAAGTTACAAGCAAGGAAAAGAAACACACCTAGACCTATCCACCTGTTTTTATTTTTCATATGGATCATCCTTTAAGAAAGAAGTAGTTGTACGAGAGGTGAATCAAAATGAGTTAACGCTGCGGTGCCACTCCAAAGTAGGACATGCCAGAAGATTACACCAGAAATGATCCACCAATTTCGAGAGTTTGATAAGTATAAAATAGACCGAATTTGAAACCATATGATAAATATTTGAAATAACGATATAGCACCAAAGAAATAAACGATCCATTCCAATTGAGTGGCGTATGAAGCAATGACTCCCAATGATAAAGGAGAAACATACCAATCAAGGCCGAAGTAAACCATCAAAGGAATCCATGTTAGCCGTTCGACGAGCATAAGGAGCCATACACTCATTTGAACAATGACCATCTTTTTGTAGGATAAATCAAAAAGTAGCCAGAAAATAAACGGTGTAAATAAAACGATACCTAAAAATAATAGCAGGGCTATACCTAGTCTCCCGATTAAAAACCAAGCTTTTTGAAATTCATAATCGATACGACTTAGTTCATTGATACTTGTAGAAAGGGGGTCTGTACCTAGTCCAATCCAAGAAGTCCATCCATAGGTAATAAAGGAGAGAAGAAGTAAAATGAAAAATGCTCTCCAGAATTTTTGTATGCGTTCCGATTTATGTAAGACGAGTAATTGATCTTGTCGTCGAAAAAATAACCTGAGTAAGTTGATTGAATAAGTCATACCATTCACCTTTCATGAATTCATCTGATTTTTAGTGTAACTGAAATCTAGTAATCTTTCTATCAGTTATTATCATTTATTGGAAAAAGGCATCGTTTCTTGATAGTTATTAGAGTGGAGGTTTATTCAACAAACGGGCAGTTATCTGGAAGACTCGGTTTCGAGATCATGGGGTTCGTTACCGTATAAGGGATAGGGGTGGCTTTGAAACAACTCGTTTTCCTGCGGGGAACTGGCAAGCCTCCTCGGTCGTTGACACTCCCTGTGGGGTCTCGCCTAGCTCCTTCTCCCACGGGAGTCTCGTCGTTTCAAAGCCACCCCATTCGACATGGAAATGAACGAACCCCCGGCATGGGAGAATGAGGCCACTGAAGAAGTCTTTATAAAGAAAAATACAATGAGGCCAACTACTATATACCTGTAATCTCATTGACCTTGCCTTCTATATATTGATTGATTTAGTTCTTGTTCTCTTATATTTTCAGTTTTTCAGAGGCCTCTCCTCTAATCCCACAGAAGACTCGGCGTCTGCTCGCGGAAAGCGAGTGATTTCCCGGACCTTCAAACGCCATCTTTTGTAGCGGAAACCACAGGAATGTCTCGAAGCTGAGTCTTCCATAAGCGGGGATTTAGTTGAATAAGATGAGTACCTTTCACAATAAGGAAATTTTGATAACAAAAAACAACAATAGGAACTAATGTAGCTTATCGTTTAGGGAATTAGGTTTTTCTGGATTTTTTGTAACCAAGATACAATCACTTGTCGTTCTTCCTTAGAGAAACCGTCTCCGATTATAGATTCTAACTCTTGAATAATCGTCCATATCGTTTCATCTAACTGTTTCCCTTTATCAGTTAAACGAATGACTTTCGTTCGTTTATCGTAGGGACTTGAATCTTTTGTAATACATGCGTTTTTCATGAGTGACTCGATGATCCCGTTCATAGATGATGCCTTTATATATAAGCGTTTTTGTAGATCGGCCTGACTTTGTTCCCCATGCTTGGCTAAAAAATAGATCACTTTTGCTTGAGAATTCGTTAATGCATACTCACTTAGCTTTTCGTTGTAAGTATTTTGAATAAAGTGAGAGATCACGTTTATGTTATATCCTAGTAAAGGTTCAATTTCATGTTCCATAAATTAGTTAGCCTCCTAAGTAAATATAAGTATAGTAGACTTGTGTGTAAAGGTAAACATATTTTTTAGAAGTTAAAAGGACATTGTATTACAATGGAGAGGTTTAGAGAAGGTGAGGGCACGTTTTGACCTGAGGTATTTAGGTAATTATATAAAACAACCGACAGTAAACAAGGGAGGTCATGTAATGCCTCGTTATCATCGTGGTTTATTTGTATATAATGGCAGTGCAGAGAACAACGAACTGGATTTCAATCTTTCGCAAACACTTCATGTGATCACTCGAGGAGTGAAAGAGTTGCAAGTTGTTCAAACGGAATCATTAGAAGAATTCAGAGACACGTGCTACAAATATGGTCCTAAAGTTGATGTGTTGTTTCTGTTGGGGGGAGATGGAACCTTACATGAGTGTATTAATTGTTTGGCGAATTTTAATTCCAGACCTGTAATTGGAATACTTCCTGGGGGAACAAGTAATGACTTTAGTCGAGTTTTAGGTACTCCTCAACAAATAAACCAAGCTGCACATTCAATTATAGATGGAGAAGAAGTAAGTCTTGATGTGGGCTGCGCTAGAGATGATTATTTTATTAACTTCTGGGGGATTGGCTTAGTGACGGAAACTTCCTCGAATATTGATGAAGTGCAGAAGGATCGCTTTGGAGTCTTAAGTTACTTTATTAGTGCTTTTAAAACGATTAACCGAGCCACACCTTTTCGTTTTACAATCAATATTGATGGGGAAGTTATTCGGGATCAAGCAGTAATGATTCTTATAATGAATGGACGGTTTATAGGTACACGGGAAATTCCTATTCCGGATGCAAGTCCAAGAGATGGGAAGATGGACGTTTTGCTTGTTAAAAACTCGAATCTTACTTTATTTAAAGAGATTCTGTCCATGAATAAACCGTGGTCAGATTCTGAGAAATTCCAAGAGTTAACTTACTTAAAAGGAAAAGACATAGAAATAGATGTAGAGCATGGACAAAAAATAGACATGGATGGAGAAATCAAAGGGGAAACTCCTACTCACGTAAAAGTTCTTTCCAAGCACTTTACTTTTCTAACTCCAGATCCTGCTGTTGTTGATAACTATCCAGGGTTTAATAATGAAAATTCGAGGTAAACAGGGATTGTATCACCATGTAATAAAGGAGTGTGAAACATGTCTAAGAAGATACTAATGTCTATGTTGCTGGGTCTTATTTTAGTGCTGACCGCTTGTGGAGGTTCTGGAGATACAGGTTCAGATGCCGGGTCTGAAGAAACTACAGAAGAAAATAGTAGTGATGGATCAGGTAATTCACTTGATATTTCAGCAACTAATTTTGAGTTTGACCAGTCAGAATATACGGTTGTGTCTGGTGAAGAGGTAACAGTGAATTTAACGAATGAGGAGGGAGCTCACGGGATCGCAATTGATGAGTTTGACGTAAGTATGGATACAGAAGGATCGACAACGTTTACTCCAGATGAACCAGGAGAATATACAATTCAATGTAGTGTGCCATGTGGAGAAGGACATAATGATATGGAATCAACTTTAATTGTAGAATGATTTTATCAAAAGCCACTTTACTAAGTGGCTTTTCTTTATTTATATTGATTAAGGATTATCCTTTAACACGTACTTCTAACTTATGATAAAATTGTACATACATATGTTAGGGATGAGAGGAAGAAAAAGATGGACGAACATGAATCATATCAAATAAAGAAGCAGGACCCATCACTTAAATTATTCGTTGTATTGTCTAAGGCGCAACGCTCAATTTCTGACCTTGTAAAAGATGATATTCAACGCTATGGATTAAATCCAACCGAGTTTGGTGTTCTTGAGTTACTTTACCATGAGGGAGACCAGGCGCTCCAAAAAATTGGAGAAAGAATTCTTTTAGCGAGTGGGAGTATTACGTATGTAGTTGATAAGTTAGAAAAGAAAGGTTTTATTGATCGAGTGCCTTGCCCTAGCGATCGAAGAATTACGTATGCTGCCATCAATGATCAAGGGAAAGAGCTACTAAGAGGTATTTTTCCTGATCACTGGAAGCAAATTGAAAAGATTACAAGTGGTTTAACCGAAGATGAGAAGTATCAGGCCATTGAGTTGCTGAAAAAACTCGGAACTAATGCTGATCAACAAAAGGACTAGAAGCACGATCAATTTTACGGTATAATAGTAGTAATCTAAAGACAAAAGGAGGTATGAAGATGTTATCTAAGCAAGTGATTGATCGCGAACTTCTCTATATCAATCGTGCGCTTTTTCATGACTTAACTGTTCAAGGGATAAGTGTGTCCAATTTTACAGTTAAATCATGAACGAAGATAATGTCTCATATCTGATCATTAATCAATTGATTAAATCAAGTCAGAGGTTTCGAGACCTCTGACTTTTTTTGTCTTTAGGAGGAAATTATGTATATTACATTAAAAGATGTTTATAAAATTATAGGTGGAACAGTGTTATTCGAATCGATCAATTTTGAGATAAACGAAGGTCAAAAGTCAGGTTTGGTCGGTAGAAACGGGAGTGGCAAATCAACACTTTTTCGACTGATTACTAAAGAAGAAGATCTGGATGGTGGAGATTTATTCATTAAAAAAGGTTTATCTATTGGTTATTTAAAGCAAATACCTGAAACATTTGATGATACGGGAAGAACGTACTTGCATTCTGCTTTTAAAGAGTTATATAAGATGATGGATGAAATGAAAAATCTTGAAGAAGAAATGACAGATCCGGAACTTATGGAAAAGGCGTTAAAGAAATATGGAGAGATTCAGGATCGTTTTACAGAACTTGGCGGTTATGAAATTGAGTCTATCATTGAGCAAGTTGCCAATGGTCTTCAAATTGGTTCTTTACTGGATCAACCGTTTACTCACTTGAGTGGAGGGGAGAAGACAAAGCTATCCCTTGCTAAAATTTTATTAGAAAAGCCTGATGTTTTACTACTAGATGAGCCGACTAACCATTTGGACCTTCATGCTATAGAGTGGCTGGAGCAATATTTACAACAATATTCTGGCGCAGTTTGTATGATCTCACATGACCGCCAGTTTATAGATCAGGTCGTTTCGTCTGTCATTGATTTGGAGTCTGGTGAAACCCACTATTATCGGGGGAACTACAGTTCTTTTGAAAAGCAAAAGGAAGAAAATCTCCTTGTTGAATTTCATCAGTATCAGGAACAGCAAAAGAAGATTAAGAAAATGAAAGAAGCTATTCGCAGGCTTAGGCAATGGGCTAACGAGGCGAATCCACCGAATCCAAAGCTTTTCAAGAAGGCTAAAAGCATGGAACGAGCTTTAGAAAGAATGGAGAAAATGGATCGCCCGATTCTTGATCCTAAGAAGATGAATTTAGCATTGAATGCGGAGGAAAGAAGCGGGAACGATGTGGTCGTGGTTGATCAAGTAAGTAAAACATATCAAGGTCGAAACATTTTAGCCGATATACATCTCCACCTTCGCTATAAGCAACGCCTAGCTATTGTCGGAAAGAACGGTAGCGGGAAATCTACACTTCTTAAAATTTTACTAAAAAAAGAGTTGCCTGATCAAGGAACCGTTCGACAAGGAAGTTCAATCAAAATTGGTTATTTGCCGCAAAATCCTTTACACGATGTAGATGGAGACCAACGCTTAATTGACCACTTTCGTGAACATATAGTGGTGACTGAAGGTCAGGCTCGTCATATGTTAGCGTCCTTTATGTTTTATGGGTACGATGTTTTTCGAAAAATCACTCACTTAAGTGGTGGAGAAAGAATGCGTTTGAAGTTAGCTGTTTTTATGCATGAGAATATTAACTTACTTGTATTAGATGAACCGACCAACCATCTGGACATTGAGTCGCAAGAAGTGTTAGAAGACGCTTTACAAAACTTTGAAGGTACGGTCATAGGTGTTTCCCATGATCGACATTTTTTGAATCAATGTTTCTTCGAGACGGCCTATATAGTGGGCGGATGTTTAAATCGTTATATCGGAAATTATCATGAAACGCGTTCGCAGTGGCAGCAGCTTTTAGACAAAGAGACGGATTTACAAGAACAAAAGAATAAACCGGAATCTTCTAAACCTGACATGGATGCAAGGACTTATGAAGAGAAGATTGAGGCGCTTGAACAAGAATTAGATCAATTGAAAAATGAAGAGTTAAGTGATCAAAAAGCAAAAAAGAAGGGTTTGCAAGATAAAATCGACCATTTATATAAAATGTGGTTGGAAGAGTAACGAAATGGCCTGCACACAGTGTAGGCCATTTTTGAAGTGAATTTGGACAGCTTCTTTAGATTCGCTTTCCGCGCACGTTTTTCTGCAAAAGTCTTGCGGATTCCCATCTAATGTACAAATCCTACTTCGGACAAAAAAGTTATGGGCGCTTTTATGACTTTGTTCTTTCAAACTATGCGGAAATATACTGTTCGTCCGGTTTCTAATCACAATGCGATTGCACTTTCTAATTCAAATTTTGTAATAGTTCATTTTATTTAGTGGAATTATTTGTTTATTTTTGTGGAGAGTAGGGAAATTTACTAAAGAATCATAACAAAGCGTCAGATGAGATTTCAATACTTAAGGAGGATGCATATGCGTGTTTTAGTCATTGGGGCCAATGGTAAAGTAGGAAAACATATCGTATCAAAATTGCATAAATCTGAACATGAACCAGTAGCGATGGTGAGAGATCCGGATCAAGTTCCGCAGTTTGAGGAAATGGGGATTTCATCAGTTCTAGGAAACTTAGAAAAAGACTTTGAGTCGGCTTTCTACAAAATAGATGCTGTTATTTTTGCTGCTGGATCCGGACCAGATACAGGAGCAGATAAAACTATTCTGATCGATCAAGAAGGAGCGATTAAGTCCGTTGAACGTGCTAAGCATTTTGGAGTGCATCGGTTTGTCATGTTAAGTTCTATGGCAGCAGATCGACCAGAAGCAGGTCCAAGTGGATTAAAACATTATCTTTATGCAAAACATCGTGCGGATGAGTTTTTGAAGCAATCAGGTTTAAATTATACAATCGTTCGACCGGGGGGACTAACGGATGAACCAGGAACAGGGTTGGTGAAATTGCAAGAACATATGAATAAGTTTGGAGAAATCCCAAGGGAAGATGTAGCTGACTCAATCGTACACTTGTTATCTGTACCAAAAGCCGAGTTTAAAAGTTATGACCTGATTAGCGGTGACCAATCCATAAACGAATTGCTCCTCTAGAGGGATTCCGTCCATTACAGTATTAATTTTATAATGAAAGCAGGGAGACTAATCGACAATTTCCCTGCTTTTTCACTTTTATTTGAATTATTGAGTTTATATAATGGTGAGCAGGGTAATAAACAATACTGTTGCAAAAGAACTAGGCCAAAGTCAGGAGGAACAATCCATGAACCAGCATAGGGTAGTGGTATATACTAGCAATCAATGCTCCGATTGTGAACAAGTGCTCACTAAATTAAAAGAATGGGATATTGAATATGAAGAGAAAAATATTTCTCAGGTTCAATCTTATTTTAAAGAACTACAAAATCAAAAAGTGTACGGTACCCCTGCAACTTTTATAAATGACGAAAAGGTGCTCGGTTATCAAGAACATAAATTAAAGCGAACATTGGGAATTAAAGATGCGGGGCGATTTCAAGATACAGATACCATCCACTTCTCATAAGGGAATTTTCATTAGTTTGCTTTATTGCCAATATGAGGTGTAAAGTTTTCAAGTGATTGGTTGGCTATCGCTTGAAAACTTTACACTTTTTTATTTAATATAACATAGGCTGTAGTAATAAAACTAAAGGTGGTCTTTCTATGAATTCACATCCGAATTATTTTTATTGGCAGCCACCCTACCCATATTATGCAAACTCGGATATTGATCGAAATTATAACCCACATTATAACGAGATGCCTTATGGGTGGGAGCAAACAATGTATCAGGATCCATATATGTATGCCTCTGGTTACGAGTACCCCAATTTTATTGATCCGTATAATGGCGCCCAGTTTACTGGTGAACAATATGCCAATCAAAAGAAAAATATGATCAATTATTTTCAAGATGAAAATGGCCAGTTAGATTTTGATAAAATGATGTCTACGACAGGCCAAGTTATGCAAACTATACAGCAGGTATCTCCTATGGTTAAAGGAATAGGTACATTTGTAAAAGGGTTGCGCTAATTCGCATCTCTTTTTACATAGTAAAGAAAGATGATGGTGATTGAATTGAGTACAGCTTGTTTATGTATACACGGCTACACGGGAAGTCCTAAAGAATTAGAACCTCTTGTCGAAATTCTTAAAGAACGAACTTCATGGGAAATCTCGACTCCGACCCTCCCAGGTCATGGGGAAACACTGGACCTAAGAGGGCACTATTATCAAGAGTGGATTGCTGCAGTTGAACTTGCATTATTAGATTTACAGAAAAGGCATGAAACGGTATTAATCATTGGATTTTCTATGGGAGGTATGATTGCTTCTTATTTAGCAGCTAAGCATCAGGTGAGTCGGTTAGTTTTGCTTTCGGCTGCTTTGAAATATATTAGTTTCTCACAAATTGTGAAAGATACATTGGGGATGGCGACGGATGCTTACAAAGGTACTCTTGCTTCTAATGCTATTTTTTCAAGGTACCAAAAGAAAATTAAGCATACTTATTTTTTTTCAAATATTGAATTTATGAAGTGTATAGAATTTACCAAGCCTTATCTTATGAAAGTGAGCTGCCCAACTTTAATTATTCAAGGCGAATTAGATGGTATCGTGCCAAGTAAAGCAGCGAATTTCTTAGAAAAAGAAATATCTTCTTCAGATAAGGAAGTTGTATTTTTACCACAGTCTAAACATTTGGTTTGTCATGATGAGGATCAAGATATAGTTTTTGATAAAGTGTTACAATTTGTAGGAGATCTATAAAAAATTTCAGCTTATGTTAAATTTTGTTATTGATTTTTGTTATAAAAATATAGATTTCTTTATAAATTATTCCATTAAAACCCTAGGTTGTTTTATAACAAGAAGGTCCGTATGGAATTTGGGAGGGGAGGAGTCTGCCTGTTTTCCCTGCCCTCCTTAGCTTTATTTTTCACAAACGGACCCGAATAGTGGACCTTCCTCCATAATGAAAACAGAGGAAAAACATGCTGTTATATCAATGGCTACGTGCCGGCTTCTAAGATTCGTTGATGATGTTCCGTACCTCTTCTTCATAGCAAGGTCTTCGCCTCATACCGATGACGGAACAGCCACACGATCTCGGAATTGATTCCTCCACTATCCTTCCCTATAACGGAATAAGCTTGACTCTTCATTTGGTGAATATTTAATAGTCAATATTTTAATTGTGCGGTAACTGGTACCACAAAATTAAAATATGAGGCGTATAAAATGGTTGGTCCATAGGAGCGCCAAAATAAATCCAGCATCACTTTCATCAGCTAACGGTGATACATGTTACCTATTTATTTTCATCGTTGAGCAACTTTCTAGGTGATGACTAATTTCAAAAAGGGCAGTGACTGATTCAATCAGTATTTCACGGCAACCATTATTTCAAGTTGACCACTATCATGTCTTTCGGCGTCGTCAGGATAGATCCGAATTTATAACCATTAAATCGACGTCGCAGCCTTGTTTTCTAAACTTAAGCGGTTACGTACTCTCCATATGGCATGGGGGAGGGGGAAACGGGGCGACTCCTGTGGGAAAAGTGGACAGGGTGAGACCCCGCAGCGAAGCGAGGGGGCTCACCGTACACCCACGGAAAGCGAGCCGTTTCCCCTGACCCCTTCCTCAGTCTATACTAACGGAACCATTTTTTTAATTCTTTATCCAACAAGACTGCCTGATGGTTGAATAAATTTCTTCCTCAACTCGGGGAACTAACAACATTAACGTTTTAACATAGCCAAATTTTAAAAAGGAGGTTGTCTATGAGTGCAAAAAAAGCACAGGCTCCTATACATACACCCTTTTATTACGGATGGATGATTGTTTTTATTGCTGGGTTAGGTGTTTTTTTCTCTGGACCAGGTCAAACGTATTCCATTTCCATTTTTATTGATTTTTATATTGAGGATTTTGGTTATACAAGATCCACTGTGTCAGGACTGTATTCTACTGCAACTCTATTAGCTGGATTGGCCTTATTTATGATGGGGCGTGTTGTTGACCGCTTTGGACAACGCACAATGATGGTGGTCGTTGGTACTTTACTGTCACTAGCTTTATTTTGGAATGCGTTGATGGCTGGTGCCTTCATGATGTTTGTCGGTTTCTTTCTTATTAGACTACTAGGTCAAGGATCAATGACACTTATTCCAAATACCTTGGTTCCCCAATGGTTCATAAAAAAACGAGGAAGAGCCTTAAGTGTCATGGTTATCGGCGGTTTCGCAAGCTCGGCTGCCTTTCCTCCGTTAAATGCTTTTCTGATCGAAAGTATAGGTTGGCGAAGCACATGGGGGATATATGGGGGAGCAATCTTAGTGATCTTTGTACCCTTGGCTTATTTTTTAGTACGGAATCAGCCTAAGGATATTGGCGAAGTTCCAGACGGTTCACCTAGAAAAATGGGAACGGGTCAAGAGGGATCTGAATTAATTGAAGTGAATGAGAAAAGTTGGACACTTAAAGAGGCGATGAAGACTAGAGCTTTCTGGTTTGTTTTATTTTGTGTGAGTGTTCCTGCATTAGTTAATACTGCTGTCACTTTCCACTTAGTTTCGATCATGGAAGGTAAAGGTTTGGGGACAGGAATTGCAGCAACGGTGTTAGCCTTAATGGCTGTTATTGGTTTTCCTGTCACTTTTATAGTGGGATATTTAGTCGATCGGTTTCGTGTTCATTACATATTAGCAATTACATTTTTGGGTCATCTGATTACTCTGCTTGTATTGTATTTTACTAATGCTTGGTGGATGGCGATAAGCTTTGGAGTAGTATGGGGAATCGTGAATGGCTTTGAAAGAATTGTGTTAAATATTGTTTGGCCTAACTATTTTGGCAGGGAACATTTAGGAAGTATTAAGGGTCTTGCCCAGACAACGATGGTTATTGGTTCCGCTTTAGGACCGTTGCCGTTTGGCATTTTTTATGACTGGCTCGGTGGGTATCAACAGATTATATTGATTACTTTGCTATTCCCGCTAACCGCTAGTGTGCTTTCATTATTATCACCTCAACCTCGCTATGAGGACTATCATGTAAGAAATAACGCAAGCGATTAAACGAATCGCTTGCGTGTATTTTAGTTAATCCTAGTCTTTAAAAAAAGCAATAACGATCCCGCCTTCACCTGCATAGGTTGAAATAAGGGGGCCTGTTTCAGTGAAAATTGAACCTTTAAAAGGGTATTTTTCTTTGATGGTTTTTAAAACAGAATTTCCACGTTCTTCATCATTACTATGTGACATTGCAATGACTTTATCTTCAAAGTCATGGGCATATTCTCCGATTTGCTCAACGAAGCGGCGAAGTGACTTTTTATCTCCGCGTACTTTTTCAGTTACCTCAATCGATCCTTGATCCTCTGTTGCTCTCATGAGCAGTTTAATGTTTAAAGTTTTGGCAATCGCACCTTTAACTTTATCCAAACGTCCTCCCTTAATAACGTTTTCTAACGTTTTTAAAATAAATAAGGTTGTCGTTTGTTCAATTTTCTGCTCCATATGTGTAACGATGTGATCAAATTCTATATTTTCTTCGATTTTTATAGCTGCTTCGTGAACGAGAAGCGCAATCCCGCATGATGCTGTTTTTGTGTTAAGTACAGCGATTTGACGTTCAGGTTCCTCTTCAAGGAGCATTTCGCGTCCGATGACCGCACTATCATACGTGCTGCTTAGCCCTTGAGTAAGGGCTAAAACGAGAATTTCGTTATTTTTATCAACTTCCTTGTACTTTTCATAAAAGTCATTAGGACTTGGGGAAGAAGAAGTAGGTAACGTTTCCGATTCCCTTAGTTTTTTATAAAAGGTTTGTAAATCAATGTTTACACCAGTTTTATATGGCTCGTCACCAAAGTGTATATTTAATGGAACTACTTTTAATTGGTGTTCGTTGATCATTTCTTTTGGTAAATCTGCCCCACCATCAATTATCATTTGGACTGTCATCTCATCACCTGCTCCCAATTAATGATTTTTTCTCTCTAAACCAGTTATACCATAGTATAACAGACAACAAACTTTTAAAACTTCTCTGTGTCATGAGTGACTTTAGGTTTGATTAATTTTTTTGTACTCACGATAAACAGCATCAGTCCCAAAAGCAAAATAGAGCCGCCTAGCCACTGAGACCAGGAAATTCCTTCACTTAATATAATATAAGCTAAAAGTGATGCTCCAATAGGTTCTAACAATATAGTCATCGATATTGTCGAGGCACTTAACCATCGTAAAGACCAATTAAATAAGGTATGTCCCAAAAATGTTGGAATAATGGCAAGGCACAAAAAGATAAGCCATTGGTAGCTGGAATATCCATTTAGAGGAACATTTAGTGCTAGGTTATAAATTAGTAAAGTAACCGTGGCTACCAGATAAACGACGAACGTATAAGAAGTAAGGGATAATCGTTGACGAAGGTTTTGTCCCACCAGGAAATAACCTGTAACCATTATTGCTCCTAATAAAGCGAGAAAGTCTCCAAACAGAGCTATACCACTAATATGGAAATCACCCCAACTGATAATTACACTCCCTGTTATGGCGATAATCATACTTAGCACAGCACCTGCAGAAAAGCGTTCTTTGAAAAATAGGAATGTCCCAATAAACGCGAATATTGGCTGCATAGAAACAAGCACAACTGAACTTGCAACAGAAGTATAATTTAAGGATTCAAACCACAGAATAAAGTGGAGAGCCAAAAAGACACCGGAGATCGAAGCAAGGATCCAATCTTTTTTTTGAATTTTGACTAGATCAGATCGGTGCCTAAGGAAAACGTAAGGAGCCATAATGACAACAGCTAAGAGTAAGCGATAAAAAGCAACAATAGATGAAGGGACACCGCCAGCCAACTTAACAAATACCGCCGAAGTTGAAATAGAAATAACGCCGATTATTAATAAAATATATGGATGAATTGGAGGCTTATCCATAAGAACACCCTCCTTCAAAGCACGGTTTTCTTAATTTTATCACTGTTAGGTTTGAAAGGCATAACAAAAATGTGTAGAATTAAGAATGTTATGTGTGTTATGATGGATAAATCAATCAGGCAGGTGCTTCAAAGCCTCTCCGGTATATTATGCAGGGGGCTTTTTTACTTGTTTTTATCATTATTGATGTACAAGTTTACTTAGTCTAATAGGATGATTTCCTCCAATTCTCTACTTGGCGGAACGAATGAGAAAGTGAGAAAACCACTCTTTTTAGACGTTCAACAACCATTCGAAAAAAATTACGGATGGAAGTTTCACTTTATATAAAAAGGAGTATGAAAGTATAGTGACAACATTTAATTCATTAGGTTTATCAGAACCAATAATAAAAGCCTTAGACCACATGGGTTTTGAGGAAACAACACCAATTCAAGAACAAACGATACCATTAGGTTTGCAAGGGAAAGACGTTATCGGTCAAGCTCAAACAGGAACTGGTAAAACAGCTGCTTTTGGAATTCCGATGATCGAAAAAATTGACAAAAGTATTAAATCCGTTCAAGGACTAGTTATTGCACCAACACGTGAACTTGCTATTCAAGTAGCAGAAGAAGTAAATCGTCTTGGTAAAAATAAAGGGATTCGGACTCTGCCTATTTATGGTGGTTCCAACATGGATCGCCAAATTCGTGCGTTAAAAGACAATCACATTGTTGTAGCGACACCTGGACGTTTGCTTGACCATATTCGCCGTAAAACCATTAAACTTGAGAATGTTCACACAGCTGTTTTGGATGAAGCGGATGAAATGCTTAACATGGGCTTCATCGATGATATTCGTGATATCTTAAAGTCATTACCTGAGCACCGCCAAACATTATTGTTCTCTGCAACAATGCCAAAAGAAATTCGTAATATTGCAACAACACTTATGAATGATCCAGAAGAAGTTAAAGTGAAATCAAAAGAAATGACTGTCGAAAACATTGAGCAATTCTATTTAGAAATTCCTGAAAAACATAAATTTGATACGCTCACTCGTTTACTTGATATCGATGCTCCGGGACTTGCTATCGTATTTGGTCGTACGAAACGTAGAGTAGATGAAGTATCTGATGGTCTTCAGGCACGTGGTTTTCTTTCAGAAGGAATTCACGGTGATTTAACACAAGGCAAGCGTATGTCAACACTAAACAAATTTAAACAAGGTCGCATCGAGATCTTAGTAGCTACAGATGTTGCTGCACGTGGACTTGATATTTCTGAAGTTTCTCACGTTTATAATTTTGATATTCCACAGGACCCAGAAAGTTATGTTCACCGTATTGGGCGTACAGGCCGTGCGGGTCGTAAAGGGAAGTCCATTTCCTTTGTTACACCACGAGAGAAAGCTCAGCTTAACTTAATTGAAAAGCTTACCAAGAAAAAGGTAGAGCGCATGAACGTGCCTTCTTCTGACGAAGCTCGTCGTGGTCAACAGCAACTAGCTGTAGAAAAACTTATTGAAAATGTTGATAATAAAGAGCTTGAAAAATATCAACATTCTTCCAGTGAATTATTAGAACGCTATGATGCTTCTGACCTAATCGCTGCTGCACTAAAAATTATGACGAAAGAGCGGACAGAAGTCCCTGTAAGACTTTCTTCTGTTCAGCCTATTAGTGTAAAAGGTCAACGCAGTGGTAAAGGCAGTGGCGGTGGCGGTGGTAAAAAGCCGTACCGTAAAGATAGTGGACAGCGTCCTTATAACAAGCAAGGCAATAACAAATCACGTAATTACAAAGGCAAAAGTAATCGTAGTTTTCAAAGTAAAGGACGCAACTCGTCTAACTAGAAATTCTATATAAGAAAGGTCCGATCTAAAAAGATCGGACCTTTTTTATATAGTTAAAATAAATTCCCTAAAAGGGCAAGAGCTACGAGAAAGATAATAATTCCCCAAAAAATATATTTTCCATATTTTTTACCTGGAAGGAACTTTCGTTTATTCCAGCGGTTAGGGTTGAAAGTAACTTCACCGTTATTACGGTTAGTGTGTTTAGCGCGATTCTGCCAAACGGAAAACGGACGAGCATTTCTTAAAACTGCGGGGGCAATTGCAAATCCTCCAATAAGACCAAATAAATGGGCCCACACATTTATTCCTGTTCTCATAAAGGTCATGAAGAGGCCGAGGACAAATATGGTCATAATAAGTTGTGAATTGGATGGGCCGATTAATGATTTGCGATAAAGAACCATAAACAGGTACACACCAAAAATACCGAAAACTGCTCCTGAAGCTCCAAGGTGTTGATAAAATTCATGAGGAGCAATAAGGTAAGTACCAATGTTTCCGAAAATTCCAGAAATGATATACATCAAGATGAATTTTGATTTTCCGAGCATCTGTTCGAGCGCTGGACCAAATAAAACGAGTGAAAAGGAATTAAATAAAGCGTGAGCAAATCCGGCATGCAAAAAGATAGGAGTGACTAACCTCCAGTATTCTCCTTGACTGACTAAGTAATTATTGCCAATCCCATCACGTAAAAATTGAAGAGCGAAAGGAAATTGAAGCAGATCGATACATAGCCAAAGAGCGAAATGGATAATGACTAATCCTGTGACAATGGGGTAAAATTTTATGAATTCTTTAAAACTCTCTGTTCGCACAAACATGGCGTGTTCTCCTTTTAAAATAGGGTTTTTTTAATTTTATCAGTTTATTTAATCTAGTATTCTTTTTTATCTATGAAAAGATCGGGTATACTACATAAAAGTCATTCAAAAGGAAGATGGATATGATCAAAGGTATTGGTATTGATTTAATCGAATTAGAACGCATTAAACAAAGTATAAAGCGTAATCCACGTTTTGTTCAACGGATATTAACTGGAAAAGAACAGAACCGTTATGAAACTTTAAACAGCCGTAGACGAATTGAATTTCTAGCTGGCAGATTTGCAGCCAAAGAAGCATTCGCAAAAGCTGTAGGGACAGGTATAGGAAAGCTAAGTTTTCAGGATATAGAAGTTTTATCAAATGCAGAAGGAGCCCCTCAAATGCAAGTGACTAATTATTCTTCACTAATAATCTGGGTTGCAATCACTCACAGTGCGGAGCATGCCGTTGCACAAGTTGTACTTGAGGGTATGTGATTGGACATATTTACATAGTTTGACTCATAGCATGGTAATGCGGGTAGGAGGGAACGAATTGGATATTGTGACCGCACAAGAAATGTACGAAAGGGATAAGGTGGCTATTCAAACCACGGGTTTAAGTGGATCGATGTTAATGGAAAATGCCGGACGAGCGGTAAGTGATGATGTAGAAACAAAAATAGAAAAGCACCAAAGTGTGATCGTACTCATCGGGGGTGGGAATAACGGAGGGGACGGTTATGTAATTGCACGTACCTTGTTGAATCGCGGTTATCAGGTAGAAGCGTGGCAGGTCGTTTCCGATCATAAGATACAAGGAGACGCCCTTTTGCATAAAGAAATCTTCATAAAGTCTGGATATCCCTTGCAGCAACTGGAAGAGTTAGGGACCTTAGAAGAATCTTTAGAACAGGCGGATGTCGTCATTGATTCTATGTTAGGGATCGGGGTGAAGGGGCAGTTGCGTCCTCCATTTAAAGAAGTGGTAGCCTTAGTTAATAAACGAGCGGCGTATACAATCGCAGTAGACATTCCTACTGGTGTTCCAGCTGATGAAAGTGTCTCTGAATTTGATGGATTATTTGCAAATCACACCACAGTTATAGCTGCTCCCAAAATAAGTGTGTTCCTAGAGCATACAAGCTCTTATTATGGTGAGTGGACTGTGGTTGATATTGGATTACCAACAAAGAAAATTCCGAATTCACGGCGTAAACTTTGGGGGAAGAGTGATACTTTGTCTACTTTTCCTACCAGACAAGCACACTCCCATAAAGGTAGCCATGGGAAAGGAATTGTAGTTGGTGGTTCTTTTCAAATGCCAGGATCCATTGCTATGACAGCTAAAGCTGCATTACGAAGTGGTATTGGATTACTGACCATTGCAACGACTTCTAACACGGTACCCTTAATCGCGCCTTTTCTTCAAGAGGCCACCTTTCAACAGGTGACGGAGGAGGGGGGATTCTTATCAAGTGCGAATGTTGTGGATTGGTCTCAATATAACGGAGCAGCGATTGGCATGGGAATGGGAAGAAATCAGGGATCAACTACTTTGGTTGAGGAAATTTTTGATTGTGTAGAAGGTCCGCTGTTAATTGATGCAGATGGGCTTTACCTTATGAAGGATGGGCTAACACAGTACAGTAAACGTAAAGATCCAACGATTCTCACTCCTCACCCTGGAGAATTCGCCCACTTGATTGATCGATCGATTCCTGAAGTGATGCAGTCTCCATTTTGTTTAACCAGAGATTTTGCTTTGCAATATGGAGTCTACGTTGTACTAAAAGGTCCGTCTACCATTATTACGTCCCCTCGCGGTGAACAGTGTGTTGAAGTGTCAGGCAATGCTGGTTTAGCAAAAGGGGGGAGTGGTGACGTTTTATCAGGCATTCTTCTCGCTCTCCTATTACAGTCAAACTCAGTGTTTGACGCATTAGCAAATGGTTGCATGATTCATGGATTGACGGCAGAGCGACTTACAGAAAGTCGCCACTCCATTTACGATTTGTTAGCCACCGATCTTATAGAAGGTTTACCAAACACCTTTCGTACATTTTCTTCTTCCACGTAATTCAACGTTCCCTTTGTCCTTCAGCAAGAGACAAAGGAGTTGAAATCAACATGAAACGTTACCCGATCCTTCTCTTTGTAGTTATTGCGATCAGCCTTGTTCTCACGGCATGTGGAGAACAATCAAAAGAAGATGTCGTTAAGAAATTAGAAGAACAAGAAGGTGAAATGAAAGGCTATAAAACAGATGCTAGCATGACAATGAAAACAGGGAAAGAAGAGCAAAAGTACCACATTCAAATTTCTCATAAGAAAAAGGATTTTTACAAAGTTGAGCTTCAAAATGATCAAGATGAAAAAGGAAGTCAAATTATATTAAAAAATAATAGCGGTGTTTTCGTATTAACACCGGCTCTGAATAAGAGCTTTAAATTCCAAAGTGAATGGCCAGAAAATACGAGTCAACCTTATCTATTTAATTCTCTCATAAAAGATATAAAAGCGGATGGAGATTCAGAGTTCAGTGCAACCGACAATCATTATGTATTTAAAACAAAAACAAACTATCAAAACAATCAATCCTTGCCCTATCAGGAAATTTATTTTGATAAGAAGTCTTATGCTCCTGTAATGGTCAAAGTTTTCGATCAGGATATGACAGCACTAGTAGAAGTCCAGTTCTCAAATTTTAAGGGTGATGATTCATTTAAAGAAGAAGATTTTGATGTTGATCAAAATATGGCCATGAGTGTCCCTGATGAAGTTCCTGCGTCTACAACAGAAGATAAACAAACAGAATCGGCGGTACTTTATCCTGAAGAGACCTTAGGTGCTAGCCTATGGGACAAGCAAGAAGTAGAAACGGATAATGGTAAAAGAGTGATTATGACTTATAAAGGAGAGAAGGACTTTACGATTGTTCAAGAAACGGCTACCACCCAACCTGCTAGCGCAAGGCAGTCGGTTGAGGTTAATGGGGAGCCAATCCAACTTTCTGCTGGATTGATAGGAGCCCTCTCTAACCATAAGCTCGAATGGAATAATGAAAACACTACGTATTATCTCGCTAGTAATGAACTCACAGATGAGGAGATGGTGGCTGTTGCCAATTCTATCAACAGTTACTCTGAGAAATAGCAGTCAATTTCGGGCAGGCTTAACGGTCTGCTTTTATTTTATCAATAATTAACAGCTTGAATGTCCCTCTTAGTAAATGATCTATGTTTGCAAAATAGTATGGTAACAACAGGAACACCACACAAATGGAAGTTTCACTTTATTTTTTATACCTTCTTCTTACCCATTTGACACACCTCGTGCCTCGTTCAATAATAGAAGGATATTGAATGAGTAGGGGGCGCTTCCTTTTGTCAGTTGAAAGCTTTTATCGAGATACATGGGCTGAAATAAATTTGTCGAATATAGACTTTAATATAAAAGAACTACGGAAACGTTTAAGTGATAAAACGGGAATATATGCTGTTGTTAAAGCTAACGGATATGGACACGGAGATATTCAAGTGGCCCAACAAGCTTTAGAATCTGGAGTTGATCGTTTAGCTGTAGCTTTGTTAGATGAAGCCATTAAATTAAGAAAATCGGGAATATCGGCACCGATCCTCGTCATGGGTTGGGTTCGCCCTGAAGATGCTCCTGTTGCTGCTTATTATGATATTGCTATTACGGTCTTTCAAAAAGAGTGGCTCCAACAAGTGAATACTAAAGAACTTCTGAACCCTCTGCGGCTTCATATGAAGTGGGATACGGGAATGGGTAGAATTGGAATTCGTAGTACAGAAGAAATGGATGAGGTATTACGTGAGGTAGAAAAAGATGTGAACTTTCGTTTAGATGCTATCTTCACCCATTTCGCAACCGCTGATGAGGAAGACACTGGTTATTTTATGGATCAAGTTCGTCGTTTAGAAGATTTTCTTTCTCATCTAAAACAAGTGTGGCCATATGAAGTGGATGTTCACTCTGGCAATAGTGCAGCAAGCATGCGGTTTCCTGAGCTTATGAAGAAGTTTGTGCGATATGGCATCAGTATGTATGGTTTATACCCCTCTCCTGATGTAAAAAAAGAGGAGCCGATAAAGTTAAAGCCTGCCTTTTCATTATTTAGTCGATTGATTCATGTTAAAAAAGTAGAAGCAGGAGAATATCTTAGTTATGGGGCTACTTATCAGACTACAACAGATGAGTGGATTGGAACGGTTCCTCTTGGTTACGCCGATGGTTGGATCAGGAGATTACAAGGTCTTGAAGTGTTGGTCGACGGAAAACGTCAGCCCATTGTTGGACGAATTTGTATGGATCAATTCATGATTCGGCTAGATCAAGAATATTCGTTAGGAAGTAAGGTTACATTAATTGGTAAGCAGGGGGACGAAGAAGTTCATGCAGATGATTTAGCTTCCCAATTAGAAACTATTAATTATGAAATTCCTTGTATGATTAGCTACCGAGTTCCTCGCATATATTTAAAAGAAGGCCGTATTGTGGAAGCGAAGAATTTTATGTAAAATTTTTTAACCCTTTCCAAGTCAAATGCCATACTACATCTTTCACGAAAAAAACCTAAGACTCCTTTGCAATAGCCTCGGGCGAATGATAAGATTAATGTGGACTTATTTGACAGGTTTCTTTTAGGTAAAAGATGGTGGAGGTGTATGGTTGTGTCCGATAGCATGAGAGAGATTGTCATTCGGATTCCGGATAACCTACTTATTGAAGTAGATGGACAGGTGCAACTCGAAAACAGTGATCGGAGCGATTTCATGTGTAAAGCAACGAAAATGTATTTGCGAGAGGAAAAGTATCGCCATATTAGAGAGTCCATGCGTCGTGGTTATATGGAAATGGCAAAAATTAATCTTAACATCGCTTCAGAAGCTTTTCAGGCCGAAGAGGAGGCTGATCACACCCTGGAGCAATTGGTGAGCGGGGTGTGAAGTCGGTGATAGTCAAACGAGGAGATGTTTATTTCGCTGATTTGTCCCCAGTTGTTGGCTCTGAGCAAGGAGGAGTACGTCCTGTGCTCATCCTGCAAAATGATATCGGGAATCGTTTCAGCCCCACAGTTATTATTGCCGCGATTACCGCGCAAATACAAAAAGCAAAACTTCCTACTCATGTTGAAATCAATGCTGAAAAATATGGTTTTGAACGAAATTCTGTTATTTTATTGGAACAAATCAGAACGATTGATAAACAGCGTTTGACCGACAAGATTACTCAACTAGATGAACCGATGATGCAAAAGGTCAATGAAGCGTTGCAAATCAGTTTAGGTCTTATTGATTTTTAAAATAAAGTTGTCTGCCATAGACAGCTTTATTTTTTTTGCCCTCATTCATATTTTTAAAATGATTTCTAACGTTGGCGTGATTTGACGAAAAAGTATAAAATAATAGTAATTAGTATATTTATTTCGATATATTTGATAATATTATTTTTATATAACGATTGATCGTGGTAGTAGATTTTTAAAATTGTATGAATGATAACTCGGAGGTTTACTAATGGATCAGAAATTGAAGAATATCGTAATCGGACATAGTGATGAGATCGTAAAAATGTGGCTGGAAGAAGTGAATAAAAAGAAATCCAGTGACTATACTGTCGCGATTTCAGACGAGCTTTTCGAGAGCACTAATAGGGAATTCGTAAATGTTATATTTACGAGTATTGAAAAGTCAGGGGTATCCTCAGACTTAGATGAATTTTCAGAGCGCCTTATTAACCTTGGATGGCCACTTAGTTATTTAACGGATGGAATGCAAGTGTTCCGTCGTGTCATCACAGAATATATTCTGAAACAATCTGAGCAAATTGACTCGGATTATTTTGCGGAGGTACTTAGAAAAGTTGATGGTTGGGTAGATCCTGTGATTAACAAGTTAGTCAATGAATTTTCTGGAAGCTGGGAAAGTATTGTTTCTCTTCAGAGAATGGCTTTGCAGGAACTCTCAGCCCCCTTAATCCCGGTAATGGATAATATCACCATCATGCCTTTGATTGGAACAATTGATACAGAAAGAGCTAAGCTTATTATGGAAAATCTTCTAGATGGGGTAATTAAGCACAATGCAGAAGTTGTACTAATTGATATAACTGGAGTGCCGGTTGTCGACACAATGGTTGCTCACCATATTATCCAGGCAGCAGAAGCAGTTCGTCTGATTGGTTCCCGCTGTATTTTAGTAGGTATTCGACCTGAGATTGCCCAAACGATTGTCAACTTAGGGATAGATCTTGGAAAATTCCCTACTAAAAGTTCCTTGCGCAAAGGATTCCAATCAGCCTTAGAACTAACGAACCGTACGATCGAAGAGGTTCAATCAAATGACCAAGATATAGAGAATTTAATTGATTCTCTAAATAGGGAGTGATCGATATGAGGATACCCATTCTAAAATTGCACAATTATTTACTAATTTCTATACAAATTGATTTGGATGATCAAACAGCTATTCAATTTCAAGAAGACTTATTAAGTAAAATTCACGAGAGTGGTGCTACAGGTGTAGTTATTGATCTCACATCTGTTGACATTATTGATTCGTTTATTGCAAAAGTTCTTGGGGATGTTGTCACCATGTCTGATTTAATGGGGGCGAAGGTTGTATTAACAGGCATTCAACCAGCAGTTGCGATGACACTTATTGATCTTGGAATTCACTTACAAGATGTCCCAACTGCACTGGATTTAGAACAAGGGTTGATCAAACTTCGCCAGGAATTGGAGGACTAGTTATGGACTTCCAATCCTGTGTCAATATAAAAAAAGAATGGGATATTGTTGGAGCTCGTCAACTTGGTCGTGATATTGCTAGGAAAATCGGCTTTGGAACCGTTGATCAGGCACGTATAGCAACGGCAATTTCAGAATTAGCAAGAAATATTTATTTGTATGCTGGGGCAGGAAAGGTTTGTTTTGAAGCCATCGAAGATATGAATTATAAAGGAATACGGATTATGGCCGTGGATGATGGTCCTGGAATTAAGGAACTGAATCAAGTTATGGAAGATGGATTTTCTACCTCTGGTGGACTTGGAGCAGGTCTGCCTGGTGTAAGAAGATTAATGGATGAATTTGATATTCAATCGGACGAAGGTAAGGGAACAGACATTAAAGTAGTAAAATGGCTCCGTTAAAGGAGGTTTAAGATGAGTACACTTAAGCTTGATTTGGAAAACTATAAAGAATTACTGCAACAATATATTAAGACTCAGGATGAGCAAGCTCTGTACCAAGCAGAACAATTTAGTAAGCATTCTATGCAGCAGAATATTTCACCAGAAGAAATAATTAATGTTCATATTGAATCATTACAAGAGATATACCCTGAAATGCCTGTATATATTCAATCATCTCTCGATTTTTTATTGGAAACGATGATTTCATATGGTTTAGCCTATCAGGAGTACCAGGCTTTAAGAGAAAAACAATTAGAACTTAAGTCAGAAATATCAGTAGCTGCCAATATGCAAAGAACTTTACTGGCCACAGAAAAACCTGAAATCGAAGGGTTAGAAATAGGTGCGATTAGTATTCCAGCCAAACAAATGAATGGAGACTACTACCACTTCGTAGAGGATGATAATGGGTTCTTAGGTGTTGCTATTGCTGATGTGGTGGGGAAAGGTGTACCTGCTGCCTTATGTATGTCGATGATTAAGTACTCTATGGATAGTTTCCCTGAGAATAAAATGGATCCTGGTGTTATTTTGGGGAGCTTAAACCGAGTGGTAGAAAGAAACGTTGATTCTAGTATGTTTATTACTATGTTTTACGGCTTATATGATGTAAATACTCATACATTTCGTTTTTCTTCTGCTGGCCATGAACCTGGGTACTATTTTGATAGTAAACAAAATACGTTTGAAGAAATCGATGCTTCAGGGCTTGTGCTTGGCGTTTCACCAGAAGCAACCTATGAGCAGTGTACCAAGCACGTAGATGAAGGTGATATGGTCATTATGCTGACAGACGGAGTGACAGAGTGCCGCCAGGGAGAACGTTTTATTGAAGAAGAAGAAGTTTTAGAAATCATTAAGCAGTATGCCCATCTTCCTGCACAGGAAACAGTGGAACAAGTGTATAAGCATTTCGAAAGACTTCAAGATTTTCACCTAAGAGATGATTTCACACTGATTATTCTAAAAAGAGAAGTTTAGACAAAGTTAGTTGAGGGAAAGCATCCTTTACTTGAGTTTTAAGGATTATTAGGGAGGCGACTGAATTGAATTTAACAATAGATGTTTCAAATAAAGAAAGTGTAACAATTGTATCTTTATCAGGAGAAGTAGACGCATTTACAGCTCCAAAGCTTAAAGACACACTCCTGCCCTTAACAAAAGAAGAAGGGCAGACCGTCGAAGTTGATCTTCAGGAAGTTAAATATATGGACTCTACAGGTTTGGGTGTTTTTATTAGTGCGTTAAAATCAACTAAAGAGCACGATACGTCATTAAGGCTTGTGCAAATGCAGGACCGTGTTCACCGGTTATTTAAGATTACAGGCTTAACAGAAATTATGGACATTGATAATACAGTACAAGGTGGAATGTAATCATGGAACCATTTGACTTTGTTGAGGTAAAGGTGCCTGCTAAAGCCGAGTATGTTGGTGTTGTTCGATTAAGCACTTCTGGCATTGCTAATCGTATGGGATTTGCTTATGAAGAAATTGAAGATTTGAAGGTCGCAATTTCAGAAGCTATTACGAATGCTGTAAAGCACGCCTATAAAGATACAGGTGAAGGCGAAATTACTATCGGTTTTGGTATTTATGAAGATCGTTTAGAAGTAATGGTAGCTGATCATGGTGGAAGTTTTAATTTAGGTGAAATCAAAGAAGATATAGGACCATACCAGCACAAAGATGACATAGGCGAGTTGCGGGAAGGTGGGTTCGGTCTATTTTTGATTGATGCTTTAATGGATAAAGTGGAAATCAATAGTAAGTATGGAGTTATTGTTTTAATGACAAAATACCTTCATGAAAATGGGGTGGGCCAAGATGGCGACCAGATCTCAACATCATAATGACGAGGTTTATGAATGGATCGCATTTTTACAAGAGAATCCACGTGATGAAGTAGTACAAGAAAAAGTTGTTCTTGTATACAAGGATCTAGTCGAATCCATTGCACGTAAGTATTCCAAGAATAGCACGATACACGAAGATTTAGTTCAAGTCGGAATGTTAGGCTTACTAGCTGCGATCCGAAGATATGACCCGGAATTTGGAAAGTCCTTTGAATCGTTTGCTATTCCGACCATTATTGGTGAAATTAAACGATTTATTCGTGATAAAACGTGGAGTGTTCATGTTCCAAGACGTATTAAAGAGCTTGGTCCTAAAATCAAAAAAGCTGCTGAGGAATTGACGAGCGATCTTCAACGCTCTCCCTCTGTTATAGAAATTGCAGAGTATATAGGGGTTTCAGAAGAAGATGTTCTAGAGACAATGGAAATGGGTAAAAGTTATAAAGCTCTTTCTGTAGATCGTAAAATTGAAGCAGACTCCGATGGAAGCACGGTTACGATCTTGGACTTAATCGGGAATCCAGAAGGTGGCTATGATCAAATTGATCAGCAAATGCTCCTTGAAAAGGTTTTACCTATTTTAAGTGAGCGAGAGCAAGAGATTTTACAATGCACCTATTTTGAAAACTTAAGTCAAAAAGATACAGGCGAACGCCTAGGTATTTCTCAAATGCATGTTTCCCGCTTGCAACGTCGAGCCCTAAGAAAATTAAAAGAGGCTTTACAAGCAGAATCAGTAGAGGCATTTTAATGGAAGCGGATTTAACAAATGTGGCTATTTCCATCTATCAGAAAGCGAAAAAAGGAAACTACTATTGTGGAGATAGTTATTATTACAAAGAGACTGAGAATGAGTTTATTTGCGCTCTGGCTGACGGACTTGGAAGTGGGGAAATGGCTAGGGAATCCTCTCAGGCCGTAATGGATGTTATTGAGCAATATCCAAGTCTTGAGATTGAGTCGATTATAAAGAAATGCAATAACGCTTTACTCGGTAAACGAGGGGTAGTTTTAGGCATACTTAAGATCGACCTCCAAATGAAATCATATTCGTATTCTTCGATAGGGAATATAGGAGTTATTACTATTGACTTAGAGGGGAACAGGAAAAGGAATATTCCTTTAGCAGGCTATTTAGCGGGATACCCTAAAAAAATGAGGGTTAGCCGTGGTAAGGCTGAAGAAGGTATGGTTTTTTTGATGTTTTCAGATGGTGTGTTGGATCGTCAGTTATCAGCAAAGCATACAAGTGCAAGCAGTATCAAAATGATTACTGAACAATATAAAGAGCATTATGGGCAATCACGTGATGATGATACGACTCTAATTGCTATGAAGTATAAATAAGGGACCTTACTCTGAGTAAACAGATAAGGTCCCTTATTAATTGGATAAAATTTGTTACAATAAGAGATGATTAAAATGAGGAGGCTTTGTTTTGAGCGAGAATAATGAATTAATGAATGTAGTAGCCAAACAAACCGGGCTAGCAATTAAACCAATCCAGCAAGTTATCCAATTACTAAATGAGGGAAATACCGTTCCATTTATCGCCCGTTATCGTAAAGAGTTTACAGGAGGGCTTGATGAAGTTCAAATTAAGGCGATAGAAGATCAATGGACATATGCTCAGAATTTGTCACAACGAAAAGAAGAAGTAATCCGTCTTATTGACGAACAAGACAAGCTTACAGATGAACTTAAGAAAGAAATAGAAGAAGCATCCCAATTGCAAAAGGTAGAAGATCTTTACCGACCTTACAAACAAAAACGGCGTACACGTGCAACGGTAGCTAAAGAAAAAGGTCTGGAACCTTTAGCTTTGAAAGTTTGGGAACAAAATTCTTTTGAATTTAATGAAGAGGCTAAACAATTTTTATCTGAGGACCATGAGTTACATACACTTGAAGAAGTAACCCTTGGAGTAAATGACATTCTCGCCGAGTGGATTTCTGACGATCCTAACTACCGGGAGAAAATACGCCAACTAACTTCTCGTGTGGGAACCATAGAGTCTAAATCTAAGTCTAAAAGCGCCGAGAAAGACGAGAAGGCTATTTTTGAAATGTACTATGACTATCAGGAACCGATTCGTGCTATTGCTTCTCACAGGGTACTTGCCTTAAATAGAGGAGAAAAAGAAGGGATTTTAAAGGTATCTGTTCACCCTCCTGAAGAAAGCGTTATAGAATTTTTAGAGAGTCATATTATTAAAACAGCTACATCTTCGGAATTACGGGCGATTTTAAAGGAAGCTATAGTAGATGGGTACAAGCGATTAATTCAGCCTTCCGTTGAAAGGGAAATTCGCAACTCCTTATCAGAGACTGCAGAGGAAAAAGCAATAGACGTTTTTTCAAGCAATTTAAAGAGTTTGCTGTTACAGCCTCCTCTAAAAGGCAAAGTAGTATTAGGAGTAGACCCAGCTTACCGAACGGGCTGCAAATTATCAGTGATAGACGAAACAGGGAAAGTTCTAGAGATTTCTGTAATTTATCCGACTCCACCAAGAAGTGATGTAAAAGGATCTGAGGAAACAATAAAATCCTATTTCGATAAGTATCCGATTGAGTTAATTGCTGTCGGAAATGGGACAGCCTCGCGAGAGACAGAACAATTTGTTGCGAATATGATCCAGAATTATTCTTTAGATGCTTCGTACATGATCGTCAATGAGGCAGGGGCTAGTGTATATTCCGCATCGAAACTCGCGCGGGAAGAATTTCCGGATTTGCAAGTGGAAGAAAGAAGTGCGGTTTCTATTGCGCGACGTGTACAGGATCCACTTGCGGAATTAGTGAAAATTGATCCGAAATCCATTGGTGTAGGCCAGTATCAGCATGATGTCACTCAGAAGAAACTCAACGAATCGTTAACTTTTGTGGTAGAAACTACTGTTAACCGAGTAGGAGTAAATGTAAACACAGCCTCTGCTTCTCTTTTGCAGTATGCTTCTGGCCTTAGTAAGACGGTCGCAGGTAATATTGTTAAAAAAAGAGAAGAATTAGGTAAATTTATAAACCGTAACCAGTTAAAGGACATACCAAGATTGGGAGCTAAAACATTTGAACAAAGTATAGGTTTTTTGAGGGTAATTGAAGGGGATGAACCCTTAGACAAAACTTCTATACACCCTGAAAGTTATAAAGCCACGCGCTCACTATTAAAACAAGTTGATGCTACTCCGGCGGATATAGGAAATAAAGAAACTGGAGAAAAATTAGCCCAACTCGACATTTCCGAAACAGCAGAAAAATTAGGAATAGGCGAGCCAACTCTCAAGGATATAATTAAGTCCTTAACAGAACCAGGTAGAGACCCAAGAGATGACTTGCCAAAACCACTCTTAAAAACAAACGTTTTATCGATGGATGATCTCGAGCAAGGAATGGAGCTTGAAGGAACCGTGCGTAATGTAGTTGACTTTGGAGTATTTGTTGATATTGGAGTCAAACAAGATGGGCTTGTTCATATATCTAAGTTATCAAATAAATTTGTCAAACATCCAATGGATGTGGTGTCTGTAGGAGATGTTGTAACCGTTTGGGTCGAAAATGTGGATGCCCAGAAACAACGAATTGCATTAACTATGCTAACCAAATAATTACCTATAAACCTGGGGGACTCTGTCTTCCAGGTTGTTTATTTGTTTTTATGACGATAAAAATACCAACATTGATTAAGCATTTTAATTTGATACTTATCTTTATTGAAGAATGCAGATGACATTTGTTTCTGTAACCAACCGGGCACAGAAATCTCCTCCCTTTGAATTTAGAGAATATCCCCTTTATAATAAGATATGCAAAACTGAAGGAGGGTGTGCCACTGTGGATGTAACTCAACAACAATTACAGAAATGGACCGACCAGCTATCAAGAGATTTTTTTGGGAAACCCTATAAAGATCATGTTGAGTTCAACCCCAGACTTAGAACAACTGGGGGAAGGTATATTCCTTCTAAAAGAGTGATTGAACTAAACCCTAAATATTTATTGGAATTAGGCGAAGAAGAGTTTGCAGGCATAATCAAACATGAACTCTGTCATTATCACCTGCATATAGAAGGGAAAGGGTTCTCCCATAAAGATCGCACGTTTAAGAACCTTCTCGAAAAAACAGGTTCCCCTAGATACTGTAAGCCCCTACCATCAGAAAAAGAAAAGAAAGCTTTAAGATACATTTGTACAAAGTGTTCACATGAATACACTCGTAAGAAAAGGATCAATACATCCAGGTATGTGTGTGGAAAGTGTAAAGGAAAATTAAAAAAGCATTAAAAATCCATTGACGAAATTTGGCACCCGTGTTAAATTGAATAAGTCCTAAACGAAAGGGAGAAAAAACAACAGCAAATAATTTCAACTGTTTTGAAAAAGTGTTGACAACACGTTGAAAATGTTATATTATATAAAACGTCGCTGACAATTGCTTTTGCAAATGACTTACATAAGATTAGTAAGTTTAAAATTATTCCATCGTAGCTCAGTGGTAGAGCAATCGGCTGTTAACCGATCGGTCGTAGGTTCGAGTCCTACCGATGGAGCCATTACGGAGAAGTACTCAAGTGGCTGAAGAGGCGCCCCTGCTAAGGGTGTAGGTCGCGCAAGCGGCGCGAGGGTTCAAATCCCTCCTTCTCCGCCATTTTTTAATGTTTAAATGGCCCGTTGGTCAAGCGGTTAAGACACCGCCCTTTCACGGCGGTATCACGGGTTCGATTCCCGTACGGGTCACTTTTTAACCTTACATAGTGAGGTCCGGTAGTTCAGTTGGTTAGAATGCCTGCCTGTCACGCAGGAGGTCGCGGGTTCGAGTCCCGTCCGGACCGCCACTTTTTGGGCCATAGCCAAGCGGTAAGGCAACGGTTTTTGGTACCGTCATGCGCTGGTTCGAACCCAGCTGGCCCAGCCATTTTTATTTGTTTCACAGGTTGACAATCTATACGATTCATTATATGATGGTTCTTGTGCTTAAAAAAACGAACTACGAAAATCAAGCACAAAACAGTGATCAATAAAAATAAATGTAAGAATAGATTTTTCATTCAAGAGCCATTAGCTCAGCTGGTAGAGCATCTGACTTTTAATCAGAGGGTCGGAGGTTCGAGCCCTCCATGGCTCACCATTTGTTTGCGGGTGTGGTGGAATTGGCAGACACGCTAGATTTAGGATCTAGTGCTTCACGGCGTGGGGGTTCAAGTCCCTCCACCCGCATTAGTAAGTTTATTACCTTGCTTAATAGAGTTATCAATTAGCGGTCGTGGCGGAATCGGCAGACGCGCTAGGTTGAGGGCCTAGTGGGGGCAACCCCGTGGAGGTTCAAGTCCTCTCGGCCGCACTAAGGTTTTTATAAAAGATTTCCGGAAAAATATTGCACAACAAGCTGAATCATGATATATTTGATATTGTCGCTTCAAAAGGCGCCCGTAGCTCAATTGGATAGAGCGTCTGACTACGGATCAGAAGGCTAGGGGTTCGACTCCTCTCGGGCGCACCATTATTTACGGGAAGTAGCTCAGCTTGGTAGAGCACTTGGTTTGGGACCAAGGGGTCGCAGGTTCGAATCCTGTCTTCCCGACCATCGATTCTACCAATGATCAAGTAGATTCCAAATGACATTCTTTATCAACATGATAAAGAAAACAGAAATACAACTTTCATATGCGGGTGTAGTTTAGTGGTAAAACCTCAGCCTTCCAAGCTGATGATGAGGGTTCGATTCCCTTCACCCGCTCCATATAATTATTTTGTTAACTAACATTGGGGCCTGTAGCTCAGCTGGTTAGAGCGCACGCCTGATAAGCGTGAGGTCGGTGGTTCGAGTCCACTCAGGCCCACCATTGAATATTTTGATCTTTGAAAACTGAACGAACCAACCAGTACGTCAATTATTCTTTCTATTATATAGAAGGAAGTAAAACAAGCACATTCGATGTGCAAATGAGCAAGTCATTCTCAACTTTTATGGAGAGTTTGATCCTGGCTCAGGACGAACGCTGGCGGCGTGCCTAATACATGCAAGTCGAGCGCATGAAGCAAGTTGATTCCCTTCGGGGATGAAACTTGTGGAATGAGCGGCGGACGGGTGAGTAACAC
>NZ_JBHSZV010000052.1:0-7346 GCF_042663045.1 Halobacillus seohaensis
ATGAACGACTTCCTCCGTCTGTTCTTTCGAAGATCCGTACATCTCTACATTTGGTTCTTTTTTTTCTTTCTCTAGCTCTTTTTTAGTCTCCTGAACGGCTGTTCTATCACTAAGTTGAGTCATGCTTTTCTGCAGGAGCTGTGATTGGGTCATGCTTTTTCTAACATCCACCTTCAACAACTCCCCATTTTATCTGGTTACTTTTTATATCGGCTGAAAGTACGAAATGTTAATGTCGAAAGCTGTTCATTTATTTGACAAGTTTTTAAATTACATTCTATCTCAATGGATATGAGAAAGTAACTGTCTTCAAAGGGGGTTTCAGTCCATTTTAACTCTTCTATTCTCTCACAGTTAACATCATTTCTAACACGGTAATCAGGAATTTCTATCACTTCATCAAATTTTGTTTTCCCCCATTAAAAAATTTCATGTATAAGGATAACAAATATGGGCTTTCATTATTGGCTCAATTATAAAATGATACAGTTACTGAATTTAGTATAAAAGATCACTCCCTATATTCGAAGTCTTCTGCTCTAACGGAAGAGAAAAATTCCCACATACATAAAAAAGCCATTTCCCATAGAAGGAGACAGCGTAATACCTGCATTTTCTAATTTCACTTTTTCTTTTCTCTGATTTGTTGCTTAGAAAGAAGCGGTAATAAATTATCAAAAATATGAGTATCCCCTTCATGAATTGAGAAACCACCATAGTATTGATTTCCCTTTCGACCCTCTTGGAATTTAATCATTTGTTTATATATATCATTGGCTAACTGATGTTCACCCACTTCCAAACAATACATAATCGTAATTCCATAGATAGCTGGCGATTGATAGTCGACGGCGGGTTGTTTGGTATTTCTATTATACACACCATATATAATTCCGTTTTTATCCATTTCTGATTTGATAAATTGTAAAAATTCTTCAGAACCCATCCCAAACTCTGCCTGATGTAAGGCGATTAACGCTTGATCAACCAAATTAATATCGTCATCATACTGATATTTTTTCTCCTCCACGTTATAAGCCTTAGGGTAAAAACCATTATCTAGTGGCGCGTTAGATAATACGGAGATAGTGGAATCTACAAGATTTGGAGGAAGGTGCAACTCACTTTCAATATGTTTTAATCCTTTTGCATCAATATAAGATAAAGTAATGAACTCGCTGGCGTATTTGTCTTCGCGTTCATAAAAGTCAGTAAATACTCCTTTATTTACATTATATTCTTCAACATAGTCTATAATAATCGATGCTGTTCCTTTATATCTTTTATCGTTCCATTGATCGCTAGCTTTAAGTAGAATGCTTGCAAGACGAAGATCATCGATAAGTGCATTAGTAGATACCTCACTGTTTCCCTTCTCATTTAATTTCCAGTTCACAAATCCATCTTTTTTCACAAAGTATTGATGTAACAATTGATAAGATTTATCAAACAGGACTTGATCATCTTTTTCAAAGGCGTATTGCATCCATAATCCTATAGTTTCAGATAACACTTCTCTTCCTTTTACTAGATCCTCGTCAACAGTTTCCCCTTCTAAGATGTATGTAGCTAATGTTCCATTTTCATTCTTTAGCCACTTATGAATAAAATCCTCCGTGATCAAAGGGTCATGCTTACTTGGCAAAGTCGTAACATACCAGATCAATATAACAACTAGAATCAACAGGATTATGATTAAGTTAACGTATACTTTATTCACCCCCTTACCTCCCAATACTAGCATCATGATTTTACAATGATTGTCGCTTTTTAATGTTTTCCTTTTTTAATTAAGATGTTCTTTTGGCATTCGTTTTTTCTACAGCCACTTGTTCCTTTTGATTGAACCGTTGCGTTTTGTACCATTTGACTTCTTGTTTAAATATTATTCTCTTCATTTCCAAGAAGGTTGCATACACAACAAGACAAACCCATAACTGAGAATACGTAAAGTACATAATTAATACTGTTAAAACGTTTTTGATGGTCAACTGTTGCTTTTCCATACTAAGAGCTAGCAATACTTCCGTCACAAACAATAAAAAACCTGTAACTAGCAGTACATAAGATACGAAACCAATCGTTAACTCCAAGTCAACGAATAAACTTGTGATAAAAATCGCATGAGAAATAAGGATTCCAATGAAAAAAAATATATAGGTAAATAAAAAGTAAAAGAGATCAAGTCCTATTTTTTTATTTTTCAACTTAGAGAATCTCAGCAGATATTTTCCAATAACGTATTCATTCCCCCGTGCCCACCTCGTTCTCTGTTTCCACCAAACCTTCAAGTTTTCCGGTTCTTGTTCCCACGTAACAGCTGCTGGAAAGAAACGTATATAGTAACCTAGATTGTATACTCGAAAACTTAGTTCTGTATCCTCAGATAATGCTTTTTCATCCCATCCTCCTAATTCATCCAGAATCGAACGTCGAATGGCAAAGTTAGTGCCTGGTATAGTCGTCATCTTGAACCAATACCATCTCCCTGCTTGTGCCAACCACTGAAAAGTTAATGTTTCTATATTTATAAAACGAGTAAGGAGATTTTTATTTGCGTTAATAACCCTGAACTTCCCAACAATCGCCCCTGCTTTTTTATCTTTATTTAAACCTAACGCTAAATGATATATAGAATCGGGTTCTGGGGTATTATCAGCATCATAAACAGCGATAACTTCTCCTGTGGAATGTTTTAATCCCTGATTTAAGGCACCAGACTTCCCTTTCCCGGCGTTTGGTGGCTTCGTATGGACTGCTTTGATAAAAGTGTACTTTTTTGCATACTCTTCAACAATTTCTCCCGTAGAATCACTAGAATTATCATTTATTATAATAACTTCCAATTTTTCTTTCGGATAATGAAGTTTAATCATTGATTTTAACGTGTTTTCAATCACCATATCTTCATTATGAGCTGGAATTAAAATGCTGAATGTTGGCATTTTCCCAGGATTTTCATCCCACTTCTCTTTTGTTTTTAAATACTTCAAGTAGTGAAGATATCCTCCTTGCATTAGAAACATGTGATAAAACAACATAAACCAAATGATAAAAAGAGATATATACATAAAAAGTTCAGCCACTAAATATTACCCTCCTTCTATTTGTTTTCTTCTGGATCGCTGATATACCGTATATATACTGAATAGAACAACTGCCGTTAGCCCAATTCCTGCTATCCCCCATGTCACTATTTGAATAAATCTTTTCAAATGATAAACGGCAAAATCCACCGAAGTTGTCATTAGCCCGCTTTGGTTAATGTCTGTTGATATATTTCCATTTTCAGTCGTAATAACGATGTTTTCTGCTTGGGTCGTATTCTCTATTTCTTTTAAATCAATCCAATCAATGTTTGGAATTTGTTCCATTTCCTTTATCAACTTCTTAAATTCTGAAACGCCTAGATAAGGGTGGTAAAATCCACTAACCATACCTCCATCAAAAATTTGATAGTACTTTGCTTTTTCTATCATCGTGTCAATTGCTTGATTATCCTTTGGTTTCACATAGCCAATCGTTTCAGGGAGAAGTCGCATTCCATTTAAGAAGCTTGGTTTAGATACTGATGGTGTTGTATCCATTGTTCTCCAATCCTTGTCGCTAAGTTGAACTTGTCCAACATAAGTAGAAAAAAAATCAGACGTCACTTCATATCCATTTTGTGACATCGTATAGTGAGGGGCCTCAAAAGCTAACGGATACAATCCAAAGTTGGTAAGCTCTTGAATCCCTATTGTCAACCTTTTCTCTATATACTCCCTTTCAAATGCTTTGTTTTCGTCCATAAACTCCACATACTCTTCTTGGTTGTTAAAGTCTTGTTTTGTTCTAAGATCCGGCTTTTCATTTTGTTCATGGTATATTGGCATATCATTTTCCACGTCCCAAAATTCAAAGCCTTCTCCCGTTTCGCTTTTTCTAAATTGGTGTGTATATCCGTGCAATACTACACTTCCACCATTATTTTGCATGTATTTCAAGGCTTTTAATACATCTGGAGAATCATTAAAATGGTACTCTCGCCCAGTCACTGGATTCGTGTAAACAGGAATAACTGCAATCATGTATGGTATATCTTTTTCCTTTAATAATTGGGCTATTTCCATTAAACTATCAGGATCTGCTAATGGGTGAACATCTTCTAAACGAATATAACCGGGAGTGCTGTCTGTTTTTTCAGTTTCAAATACTTCATGCAGTATTTGACTGAAAAAAACTGAAAAAGGAGCTACAAATGATTCAGCAGTATAATAATAATTTTGTTCGTTTTTTACGAATAAAGGCATTTTTTCTGTCTCACTTTTGCCTTCTGCTAAGACTTCTGTGTTTTCATCAATTTCTGTGTTTATAATCTCAGCGGATTCAATATCCAATGCTTTATTCTTTTCTCCTACCACATTTATGTGAGTAATGTTTTCGAAGCCAAGAGTAGTAATAAACGAAAATTTTTCTCCAAGTTGATTCACATTACCTCCCATAGCAATGGTTGGACCTGAAAACGAGTTAATAATCTCAACTGCTTCAGGTGAAATATCTGTAAAGAGTTCAGCGTAATAAAACAAGTGGGTAACATCTTCTACATCTTCCATTGTTACTTGAGAATCACTTTTAATAGTAATATCATCCGTAAAGTGACCAATCGCCATATCAAGTAAACGTTCGGAGTGCCCCACCTCATCATCAATTGAAGAAAAAATCACTAATGCACTTGCTTCTGGATTTTCCAGTTCTAGTGCTTCGGAAGCATTTGCGTCGTTTTTACCAACAAAAAAACTAAGCATTAACATAACTACAACTGTCACATTTAAAAAACTTTTCTGTGAAAGCTTACAGATATTCATTTAACCCCCCCTGTCATTCGTTATAGTTCTTAATAAAGAACGTAACACATCTTTATTAAGAACACAAAGGTCTTGGTGGTTGTTTTTTCTTTATAAAGAACATTTTAACTCTATTTTTCTTTCATTTTATCGTTTTTACTTATTTTTTAGTATTTTTTGAAAAATAAAGTTCTCAAAAAAGAACATTTTATTATAAAAAAGCCTAATGGTAGACATTTGATTAAAATGTCTACCATTAGGCTTTTTTATTCTTACACTTGAATTCTCTTGAATATAAATACAATAGTTCTTGAATCGGTAGCATGCAACTGGTAGTGTTCTTGATAAAATGGATTTATCGATATATTCACCTTACTTAAAACAGTTACATTCTACCTCAATGGACATGATAAGTATGTAACTGTTTTTTAAGGAAGTCTACTGTCCTATTTAGCTCATTCATTAGTTGTTTCAACGATTCGATTTCTTCCGTAGTCAAATCATGACAAACGCGGTATTCAGCAATTTCTTTCATTTCATGGAGTTTTACATAAGATACGGTCTTGTTCTTTGCTACACTCTAATTGTTACTCTAAGACCTTTGTCTGTTCTAATTGATCCTTATCCTTATCTATGTAGTTCCTTCTAGACAATGCAATTCAGTATAAGAGGAACAAATAATAGGCTACGAATGTGAATTAATGGAAAAGTATTCAATGGGCTACGTTCTTATGATCAAAAGAGCCTCTAGTATAATGATTAGTGCCTCTTTTTCTATAATAATATTATCCTAGTAACTGTAGACGGATTGTGGTTGTTGGTTTGCCTGTGCGAGCATAGACTGAGAAGCTTGGGAAAGGATGTTTGAACGAGTCATTTCCATCATATCTGCAGCCATATCAACTTCACAAATACGAGATTCTGCAGCTGATAAATTCTCAGATGGCATTGTTCAAGTTAGAGATTGTGTGCTCTAAACGGTTTTGACTAGCACCAAGGCTAGAACGTTCAGCAGAAACACTTTCTATAACGTTATTGATTACTGTAACAGCTGCACTTTCGTAGGATGATACATCTAAGGCATACCCTGTTTTTTCGTTATAAGTTCCATCTGTTACACTTTTCACTGCTTTGGAAGCAGCACTTTCAATAACATTCCCATCTTCATCTGTAATTTCTACATCCGCATCATTACCAGTTACTCCAAGAGCTAAAGAACGCATGTCGTTAATTCCAACACCCCTACTTTGTCCTTGATTCGCACCTACTTGGAATGAAGCTTCGAGTGTTCCTGCGCTTGTTAACGCCTCACGACTTACTCAATCAGAAAATGCAATATTGTTCCCCGCTTCTCCGCCTTCTTTGGCTGTTACTTCTAAATGTCCATCAGAAGAATCGCCAACTGACAATGAAACTCCTTCTACTTTATCTACAATCTGATCTACAATTGCAGAAACAACCTCATCGTCATAGGTAGGCGTTCCACATTGATAATTGAACTAAGATTTACAGAAAAGTCAGCTTCACCGTTATATTCTCCGTCATCAACATAATAAAACTCGAATGATTGATCATGTGATCATTTGATACCTTGTCTTACTAGACTCTCAACATCAGAAATAGATGATAGGTCTATTTCTTCACTAGCATAATCATAAGATTCATTAGTTACCAGTCTCTGTCACAGTACTAGTTTCTGCCCAGGTACTTCCCTACGTACAATCGGAATGTGACGCGATGTATCAATTTTTTCTATTTGTGAAAGCAACAACATATAACTTCATTCCTTCGTCACTCCAGTTAGAGAGATTAATTCCTCTCTCGTAACTGTATTAATTAACTAAAAGGGTTAAACAGCGCTTCCTCTGCTTATTATGTTATTGTGTTCATCCAATTAAATTTAAAAAGCCCCTAGAATGAAAGTAGGGGGACGATAATTGCTTATATTATTATACTAATCAAGATGTAACGTACGGTTGAAATGCCTGATCCAATTCACATTTCAACTTCTTGAATTGTGGAATCAGTGTGAATTGCAAAATTTCTTGCACTTCCTCGTATCGTTGCCCTTCTAGTTCTGTAACGACCTGCTCTATGATTTCTTAAACCTTGTTGGTTTGAGCTTCCGGCTACTTCCATATCATTTATATCCGCCAAAACAGAGCGTACGGACTGCTCAATTAATGCAAATCCACCTTCAACATCATCCATCAACTGTAATGCCTCGGGTTGTTTCGTTTCATTAAGCTGCTTTTGAATATGATTTAACCCTTCCAACAACGTCTCTACCAGCTCTATAATCTTCTTGGATCATCATATAATAATAACAAATTCAAATAAAACATTACCCCATCAATTTAACTACTTTAAAGCGATGTATTCTAGATGAGGGCGAGTAGCCTAGATCATCTAAAGTTCATCGCTTTAACGTACCGGGGTCAGACCCCCCAAAATTACATCCCGGACGCTAAGCCACCAATTCGCATATCACTCATATGATCACCTCTTATATTTTGTCGT
>NZ_JBHSZV010000053.1:0-68167 GCF_042663045.1 Halobacillus seohaensis
CATCCCACCCGCTATATGTTACGACCTATGCTCGGTCGCTCCAGGAGTCTCCCCCTTCCCCACCACCCCTTGCCATACATTTCCATTAGAATGCACCGTTTACCGCTGCTTACCCTCCCTGTTAAAGTATGAGATATCTATTATAAACACGATTTAGCTTTGCCAGTACAGGTCAATAGTACTGGCAAAGCGGGTCAATTTTATATCCTGAGTGGATTCAATTTCAGATTTAAGAGAATAAGTACCAAATTAATCAAGATTTAGAGGGGGATCACCGATGTATAGTTGGTGATCTCCTTGTTTTATTCTTTGTACAGACTTGTTCAGTGCCTCCTTCATACAGATGACGAAACAGCCACACAATCTCGGAAGCAAGTCTTCAACAATACTGCTCTTTAATGGAGCAAATTCAACGCCTTAATGGTTTGTTATAACTCACCCATCGTCGCTCCTGTTATAAAGGTTGTCACAATCATGGGTGTGTATTTTCACCCTAGTGACGGTTCCGTTCATCTCAATGTTGTAAAAGGGCGTAGGGGAACGATGAGACTCCTGCGGAAAAACGCACAGGTCTAGACCCCGTAGCGCAGCGAGGAGGCTTGACCGTTCGTCCGCGGAAAGCGAATCGTTCCCCGAAGCCTGTTCTCTATTTCTAACGACGGAACCATGATGCTGTTCCTAACTTTTATTTCAGATCACTGCTTAATGGAGCAAATCCAACACCTTAATGGGTAGTTATAACTCACCCATCGTCGCTTCTTTTATAAAGTTTAGTATGAATTCGTTGTCACAATCATTGGTGTATATTTTCACCCATAGTGACGGTTCCGTTCATCTCAGTCTAGTAAAAGGGCGTAGGGGAACGATGAGACTCCTGCGGAAAAACGCACAGGTCCAGACCCCGCAGCGCAGCGAGGAGGCTTGACCGTTCCGTCCGCGGAAAGCGAATCGTTCCCCTACGCCCGTTCTCTATTTCTAACAACGGAACCATGGAAATGTGAATTTTCACGAACCTGCTATTTTTTATGGACGACACACCCCACTTCCATTCTCTTGTATCATTAAAATACGTTCCATCATTGTTGGATGACCATATCTTAACAACTTCACTAAAGCAGGTGGATTGACTTCACTAAGACCGTTAACTGTAAGCTCTTGAAACGATCCAATAGCCGCTTCACTGTCTGGCAACATTTCTAACGCATACTCATCTGCAGCAGTTTCTGCTTGGCGGGAAATGGCTAGTTCCACAGGGCTGGATGCTATCGATAAAACAGTCAGCAAAAGAAGTAACATAGGCAGCGAGGCAATATCCGATACCCGTGTCACCCCAAGGTTCTCACCCCATCTACGAACCACCACATGCATTAGACGATAAGTAACATAAAGACCGATAAAGCTCGAGGCGATTACACCTGCTAAATTCATGTACAAGTGATTCATCACATAGTGACCAATTTCATGCGCCATAATAAAGAGGGTTTCCTTTTCATCAAGTTTATTTAGTGTCGTATCCCATAAAACAATACGTAAATTATCACCAATCCCGTTAACATAAGCATTCATAGCATTCGTTTTTTCTGACATATCCACTTGGTACACACGATCAGCCGGAATATCTGCTTGATCGGCGAGCGCTAAAATTTCTGCCTCTAAGTCTGGGTCTTTTAATTCGGTAAATTCATTATAAAGAGGATCGATGAGTACAGGTTGAATATACATCATGAAAGTAAAAAATGGGATAAGCAGTGCCCAGGCGAGTAACCACCAGCGTTTTTGATATTTTTTCATTAAAAAGTAAAGCACAGTAATGAGGATTGCCATAATAATAAAGCCGATCCAAAAACTGAGGAGTTCATCACTCATCCAACTAGAAAAGGTTTGTGTGGAAATTCCATAATGGGCAGATAAGCGATATCCTACATAATCCAAAGGAAAACTGAAAATCCACACAACGGCTGATACTAATAAGACATAAATGGGAATACTGAGAAAAGATATTCGTTGCCCAAATCTTTTAAAAATTGGTGACCAACCGAAGACGAGTATCCCTATGTAAATAAGTGCTTCTAAGGGTATTCCTATAAAAAAAAGTAAGTTTCGATACCTTGAATATTCCTGGCTGAGTTCCACCTCTTGCGCTGTCATGAAGGTAACGGGGTCAGCTACGGTTCCCTGATAAGCTTCTGGTACGCCAGGAGTGGTCCAATGAAATAAATAGACATAGATAAGACACACATAAATTGGAAATAAAATGATTGTTCCAAGAACGAACCGCTTTTTCATTACTTTCCCTCCAGCCATTTTCTTCTCTATATTACTTGTACGAGTTCTTTTCTTATTTATACCATTTTCAAAAAAATCCATTAGATTATCTTTTTTAAAACCTAGTCTAAATGCCCTTCTACATATTCATGTTAAAATAGACATAAAGATAGTATGTGACCTTAACTTTAAGTGATCAGGCTCGATTTAACACATAATCTATATTAATAAAGGGGCACTAAACTCATGATAATAGTTAATACCGACTATATTCCCGGCTATGAGATCACTGAGGTGTTAGGGATAGCTCAAGGAAATATTGTACAATCTAAACATTTGGGTAGAGATTTTATGGCAGGGTTAAAAACAGTAGTCGGAGGCGAAATTAAAGGGTATACGGACATGCTGACAGAAGCTAGAAAGATAGCCGATGAACGACTCATTCAAGAAGCTGAAGAATTAAAAGCAGATGCCATTATTAATATAAGATATACCACTTCTCAAGTGATGCAAGGGAGTTCAGAACTTTTAGCATACGGGACGGCTGTAAAGATTAAAAAAGTATAATAAAAAAAATAAACGTAATGATAAGGAATAGCTCAGTATAGAACTGAGCTATTTTCGTACGCATTAAGCGGCCTCGTGAGCTCTTTGCTCCTTCTTACGACTTCGGACCACGTTCACCTCCGCTCCGACCATCAAAATAATACCTGTGATGAAGAACCATAACATCAAGATAATAATTCCTCCTAAGCTTCCATACGTAGCTGAATAATTGGCAAAGTTGCTAACGTAGAACGAAAACGCAAGAGAAATTAACTGCCACAGAATAGCTGTGATTATCGCGCCTGGCAGGATTTCTTTAAACGGAAATTTTTTATTTGGTGCAAAGTGATATAAAGCCATTAAAATCGTACTCATAACGACAATACTTATAACCCAGCGTAACACTTGGAACAAAACAACCGTTTGACTAGGTAAATTGAATGCATCGCTAACCATAGTAATAATCGCGTCACCAAAGATTGGCAGTACGAGCGCTATACCAATGGCTATAATCATCCCTATTGTAAGTAAAATAGACATGATGCGAACCTTGATAAACGACCGTGTCTCTTCAACGTTATAAGCAATATTGGACGCTTGAATAAAGGCATTCACCCCGTTAGAAGCTGACCATAGTGTACCAATAATACCAATCGTCAATAGTCCGCCTTTTGGCCGCTCGACAAGATCAATAATATTATTTTGAAACACTTCAGCCGTACCACCTGGAAGCACATTTTGCATAAAGCTCATCGCTTCTTCTGCAGTAATATTTAAATAAGGTAAAATAGATAATAGCAAAATTACTAAAGGAAAGATCGCCAGTAAATAATAGTAAGCTTGTGCAGCACCTAATAACGGCACATTATCTTTTTTGAATTCAGAGAAAATTTCCTTTGTGTAGTTGATGATTTTTTTCATAAAAGGGATCCTCCTCTAACCATTTCTATTGGTCTATCCCCTTTTCCTGTACTTTTCTAACCTATCATTCGACTTTAATCGTTTCCTTAAATGCAATTTCTTTCTGATTATAAGTTAGAGGCTGATGATTGTTCGCATATAATGCAACTTTCACAGTATGATTGCCTCGATCAAGCTCATCCAAATTATAGTATTCTCCATACAGACGATTAAGTTTTTCACCATCAATACAAATATGGGCGTGGCCTTCATTCACATTCGTTGGCTTTTCACCGGCCTTTTCTGGAGCAAATTGGAAGTTAGTCAGTTCTACTTGTAATAACCAGCTTCCTGATGGATCCTCCTTCACCGACTAACAATTTGTCCAGCACGATCCGTTTGCATAATAACACTATGCCACTGTAAGATTTGGTGAAAAACAATCCCGTCCATAGCCCCTAAGAAGCCAAACCCTAATGTAAAACTCCCAATAGTAATTAGTTTTTTTCTCATAGGATTACTCATACTAATCTTCCTTTCATCCAACCATCTATGAACAATTATATCCAAACTCTAGTAGTACTAACCTTTCAATGCTTTCAAAAGTTTACTAGATATCTGAAGCATCAATCTTTATTCCGAGTAATATAATCCGTATAATGGGTTATATATGAGAAGGAGGTTTCCATATGAGTATTCCAAAACCACTTGTGCAATTAAATCAAACATTTATCGTTGTCACTGTTTTAATGGGCATTTTTATTAACGATTTGATTCTGTTTTTTCCATTTTTTATAGGTGCATATACATTACAGACAAGGCAAAATCCTGTCATTTTATTCGGTAAACGATTTTTGAAAAAACCACTTGACCGATATACTCCTAAAGATCACGAACAACAACTTTTCAACCAATGGATTGCTACGATTTGCTTAGGTCTTTCGATCATCTTTTTCTTCACAGGTTGGTCGGAACTGCTTGGCTATGTATTTAGTATCATGGTCGTTGCTTCCGCTAGTATGGCTCTTACAGGCTTTTGCATTGGCTGTGTGATTCGCTATCGATATATGATGTGGAAACACAAACGTGTGCATTCCTAAAAAAAGAAGCAACAGCCTCCAAAGTTCCTGTGACAGAAGCTTTTTGGGCTGTTGCTTTTTTAGGTTGAAAAGTCGTTGGCTAAATTCTACACCCTAACAGTTTGTGAAACATAAGCAGTGCTGACCATTATTTGCGCTTAAATTTACTTCCTTTGCTGCGTTTCTTTAATCTTTCCCGTTTGCTTCTCACTTTTTCTTTCTGTATTGCCGTTGTTTTGTGATCGGGAATGATCTTAGCAATCTCATTATTCTCAATCGTCACTTCAAACCAATCATGTGTCTTACTGCCTTCAGGAAGTTGATCTTTTGTAAGAATAAATTCCTTTCCCACTTCTTCCACGAGCAATACACCATATTGATTCTCTTCAATTCGATCTAAAACAGCCTTCATGAATTACCCTCCTACACAAGCAATACCTTGTGCTTTAATATCATCAATCCGAGCAGGACCAATTCCGCTTATATCTGTTAAATCATCTATCGAATTGAATGGTCGTAAATCAATAAGGTCCTCGGCTCTTGCTGGACCAATTTGCGTGATTTCCTGAACTTTTTCAACTGAAGCGCTGTTAATATCAATGCAGGCTCCTGACGCTTCTTCTCGTTCAGGTTCAGAATCTGTTTCTTGAGATGAATCTTTTTCATTTGATGAGCTGGACGGGGTAATGGTACCATCTTCCCTCGTCGCAATTTGATAGCTTTCTCCGTTGGTCGTTACTTCAATCGTGCCATGGACGTCTGTTCCATACAGGTCAATACCAGCATCCTGGACGCGGTTAACAACTTCGGCATTCGGGTGGCCGTACTGGTTATCTGCCCCAGCGCTATAGATGGCGACTTCCGGATTTACACGTTCAAGAAAAGCTGAGCTCGTAGATGTGGAAGAACCGTGGTGACCTAGCTGGAGGATTTCCGTATCTAGATTGGTTTCTCCATTAATCATCTGAGACTCGTCTCCCGTTTCCGCATCTCCCGTAAAAATAAAATCTACTTCTCCGTAGGACATTTTTAATGAAATCGATTCCTGATTTGTTTGCCCCGTTACTGCCTCTGGATACAGCACATCAACTTCTAAAGCACCAATGTCAAAAGTATCTCCTGCACGAGGTTCTTCAAGCTCCGCTCCAGATACTTCAATCATATCCATGACACGAGCATAGGTGTCCGATGTGCTTTCGTTACCTGACATCCAAACTTCATCGACATTAAACTGTTTAATGACCTGATCGAGTTGGCCAATATGATCAGCATCCGGATGGGTTCCCACAGCAATATCAATTTGATCAATGTCCTGACTATCTAGATAGTTAACTACATTATCACTATTCCAATCCCCCGCATCCACTAATATATGAAACGGCTGCCCGTTGTCCTGGAATTCTAGTAGCGTAGCATCTGCTTGCCCTACGTTAATATAATGGGCAGTAAGTTCAGAAGTAAGCTCTGTTTCTTCCGTCTGTTCCTCCTCTGAACTAGCCGATTGATCGTCTACATCCTCTTCATTTTCTATTGACTCCTCTTTGGCTTCCAGCTCAGCATCGCCATCTGAGTCACTAGAATTTGTGGAGTTCTCCGCTTGTTTCTCCGTCTCTACTTGTTCTGTTTGCTCTTCCTGTTGCGCTTGTTCGTCAGTTGATCCTGGAGAACCCTCTCCACATCCTCCTGATAGCACAATAGCTACAACGCTGAAAAATACTAAAAATGGATGTTTGAACATACCGCACCTCCTATTTCATCTATTTTATCATAGGAAAAGTGGGATTTTCGCGGGGGATGTAGGATGAATTTTTCAAAATCTAATGGTACAAACATAAAAAAGTATTTGGCATATACTATAAAGAAAGGAGGTCATTATATGGAGTGGGAAAAGAAAAGTAGAAAAAGAGTAGCAGAAGATATACTAGATTCATTTTCTCAACGATGTTGTGTTCGCAGAAAACCTAAACGAAAACATCATCATCATCACTGTGGTGGCTGTCGTCGTCATAAACACCATTGTTATGATTGATCGTCTGGTAGAAATGCTGATTAAATCCCGCGAGTCTATCGGGGGATTCTTATTTTTCTCTTTGCTATTTTGATTTTGCGAGCGATTATCAAAAAAACACCACCTCCTGCATAACACAACAGGAGATGGCAACTAACTTATTACGCTTTTGTTTTATACGATGTAATATGGGGTTGTAAAGATTTATCTGTTCCAAATAAAAAGTGTTTTTCCATATTTGGAGAATACGTCGAGTTAACAGTAGTCCGTCCAACCGTTTCAGCCACTTCACGCAACATGCTTGGCGAAGCACCACAGCATAACCCTAAGAAGTTTACACCGATATCATGTGATGCTTTTGCCCATTCTGCCAATTCATAGCGATTGCAATATAAGGGATCAAGGGCTGTAGGGAATGTCGTCTCTGTCGGTAAATTACAGGAACACCCTCCATCTGGCAAGTTAAAGAATGTTGGATGCTCTTCAGATGTACGATAAGGAATAGGTAAGGCTCCTACATATCCATCGACCTCAGCACGAATTTTTTCAATGTATGGTTGCATTGTCGCAGGCCCACGGAAACAGTTCATACCTACGACTAATGCACCTTGTTCTTGTAAAAGTCGACAGGCCTCTTCGACCGTATATCCATCTCTCAATACATTTTCACCCATCATTCCAAAAGTAATGACAGCAGGCAAATCATGCTTTTGAATTTCTTCTAAGGCAATTTTTGCTTCTTCATAATAGTAGTAGGTTTCCCCGTTTATAAAATCAACACCTTCTTCTTTACACCATCCCACCATTTCAGCAAACATATTGCGTACGCTTTTAACTGCTTCAGGGTCGTCTGGATTAAACAAGTTCGTATTTGATATATTGCCAGCTACCAACGCCTCTTCCTCAGGATGCTCTTGGGCGACTTCTTTTGCCAAACGAATGGCCTGTCGATTCAAAGGCTCCAGAAGATCTTCCTTTCCAATAATACGCATTTTCTCACGATGTGCGTTATACGTAAAAGCTAAAACAACGTCCGATCCGGCGAGCATATAATCACGGTACGTCTGTTTTAATGCTTGAGGATTATCGAGCGCAACTTCAGGTACGAAGGAGCCAGCTTGTAAGTAACCCCTCCGCTCTAATTCAAATAGGTATCCTTCCCCACAAATCACCGGTCCATCTTGTAAACGTTGTTCCAAACTTCTTTTCATTGCCTAACACCCTCTCCTAGTTTATTCACATATAAAAAGATCCCCATTCGATAAGAAGGGGGATCCGTAAGTACGTTATCCTCTTCTTATCTTCCAGATCATTGACCTGTAGGAATTGGCACCATCTTCAAGTGATTACTTGAAAGGTTGCCGGGCATCAAAGGGCCTAATCCCTCCGCCTCTCTAAATAAGAGTGATTTCATATGTAATTATCTACGCATTATAGCGAATTTTCAAATGGAAAGTCAACCTTTTTTCGAATAATTCTGAAATATGAAATCATATACTTGTCAAAAGGGGGACAAACCGTGACGCATTCCTTTTCAACTTTAAAAACGATCAAGTTTATCATCGCTTTTGTGTTTATTACTTCTGGGATTATGAAACTCATCAATGCTGACCTAGCTGATTTCTTCGTCAGTCTCGGCCTGCCTTATCCGCTAGAAGTCATGTATATAGTCGCTTGGGCAGAAATTGGCTGTGGCATTTTACTATTACTAAATAAGTACATTCGGCAAGCCACATTAGCTCTGCTTCTTATTATAATTGCAGCTATCCTGCTTACTAAAATTCCTGCCTTACATGATGGGTTAATTCCGGCTTTATTTAATGCCAGATTAGACATTGTCATACTCGCATTGCTTATTGTTCTATATAGACAAAGGGGGGTTAGCCATTAAAGAAAAAAAGTGCAAGTCTCCGTTTATTAAACATGCTCGTCTACAAAAAAAGGTAAGGTTGTTCGACTACGAACGGCAGATCCTATGCCAACACCGAACGATCTTGCAGCGCTTCAGAAACCACCCTACAAGACAGGCGTACTACTAGTCATCGTTTATCTTTCAATTCATTTAAGTTTTTTTCAGGCGAAAAAAACCACCTCAAGTACGATGGATACAGTCCGTTTGAGGTGGTTTCTTCATTATAAATTTTCAAAAAATAAACGTAACACATCAGCACCGCCAATGGCTGTTCCTAGAGAACTACCAAGGTTTGCTAAAACAATGATTAGTAGGATACGAGTTACTTTGTTGTTCCAAAATCCTTTGAGACTTGAAACATCTTCAGAAAGCGTTTCAAAATCTTTAACATTTGGACGTCGGAAGTAAGCTTGGACAAACCCTGCAAACCACCCGGCCGCAATCAGCGGATTCAAAGAAGTGATTGGGGCGGCAATAAATGCCGTCAGAATGGCTAGTGGATGGCCTAAAGCCACAGCTGTTCCTATTGCTGAGAACGACCCATTCCATAAAACCCAGCTGATTGTCTGCTGAGTTCCTGCAGCTGGATTCGTATAGAATGTATAGGCAATGATGGAAATAATCAACACGGGAATGGACCAGCCAATCAACTTAGGAACCTTGGACTTTGAAGGCTTTTTATTCAGTTTCTCTAAGTCATGTTCCTTATGTATCTCCTCTTTAATTCCAGGAACGTGAGCAGCACCTAACACGGCAACAATTTTGTTACCAGGAGCTTCTTTAATTTTTTGAGATAAGTACTGGTCTCTTTCATCAATTAAAGGCTTCTTCAGTCTCGGAAAGCTTTTCGTAAAATCCTGAAGCATAGCATCCAGCATATCTTTAGATTTGAGTTTCTCTAGCTCCTCTTCCGACATTTTCTCGTTACTGAAAATACTGAAGATAATTTGCATAAGAAGTTTTGCTTTTCCCTTAAATCCAAGATTACCCCAGATTCGTGCAAAGGTGATTTGAATATTACGATCTGCCAGAACAAGCGTTGCACCTGTGTCATTAGCTGATTCAATACCTTGGATCATTTCTTGCCCTGGTTTAATTCCCATCTGTTTCGCCATTCGCTTTTGAAATGAGGATATTACCATATTCATTAAAAGCAATGTCGCTTTTTTTTGCTTGATGACTTTAAAAATATCGGTTTCCTGCCATTTATTACCGTCTTTAATTGACTGGTATCGTTGTTCATCCAATTCTACACATACAGCGTCCGGCTGTTCAAATTCAATTACTTCTTTTACTTGTTCTGCACTCTTTCTAGATACGTGGGCTGTCCCTATTAGGATCAACTCTTTATTATCTAGATGAATTCTTGTGATATTCTCATCATTGATAGACATAAGGACCTTCCTTTTTTGAACGTTCTTTAAAAAACTACCTCTCTCCATATTAAACTACAATCGAGCAAATGAGAATTATTTTTGTTTGTTTTCCTCATCACACTTCCTCACCAATTGTAAAACAACGTTATTCTTTCCAAAAATTTGGGCAAGCTATCACTACAAGAAAAACTTGTGAACATTATGTGTCTTTTTAAAGAATTTTTTGTTACAATGAATACAATAAAAGTATGCGCTTACAAACTAAATTTAATTGTCCGATAAAGGAGTTGTTTTAAATGGGGATCATAATGATTTTTCTAATGCTTTCAACCGTTACACCTTTTCTCTTTATGAAATTGAGAAAAATGCCGTTGGCTATTGTTCAGTCCGCTTTACTTGTCGGTATGTGGATCTACTATTTTGAGGCGGTTTTCAACGTGGCACCTGCTACATTTTCTCCATTATGGGTTATTTTCTATGGAGGTTTAATTGTTTCCCAAGCCGCTTGGATCATGTTTATCATTTACGTTGTAAACACACAAGACAAGTATCAAAAAAGTTATCAATAAAACAATAACAGGTAAAAATCTCAGTTCACTGAACTGAGATTTTTTAAATGTATTTTCAATTGCTTATTCAACTAAAGCCCCAGATTGTGGAATACTCAGATTCGAGACATTCTGGTGGTTTCCGTTAACAAGGATGGCGTTAGAAGGTCCGGGAAATCACTCGCTTTCCGTGGGCATGAGGTGAGCTTCCTCAGGCTACGCCTTGCGGGATCTCACCGATCATGTTCATCCCACAGGAGTCTTGCGATTTCCCGGACCTTCTTGCTTTTATGAGGAGAACGGAAGCATCAGATGTGGTGATTCAAGTGAAAAGCACTCCCTATGAGTGAGAATTGTGCTAGAAGGTGCTTTCTTGCATATCGCTTAAAGCCTCGGATTATTCAATAAAGGAATGGCGGTTCCGTTGCTTTTCATCGGAGCATGGGGGATGGGAAACCACTCGCTTTCCACTGGGAAGACGGCAAGCCTCCTCGCTCTAAAGCTGAGGCCACTGAAAAAGTGAATTTAATAAGAGAATTAACTCAACCAACAACTATATACGCGAGTGATTTCTTCTTTAACACCAACATGTTGACTGTGATTCTCTGCCTGTGTTAAATGTAAACACTTTTTCAGTAACCTCCTAAAGCTCTGCGGGGTCTCGCCAGTCTATCCTTTCCCGCAGGAGTCTCATGGTTTCCCATCCCCCATGACTATGAAGAGTGGAACGGAACCCTTTTTATGAAAATTGGGGTGTTGTGTGAATATTGCCATTGAAATGATCTACTTATGCCATGAAATTGATCCACTTCTGCCATTAATAGATCCTGTACTATTGATCTGTACTATAAATTCAGAAACGGTTTTCACAAGGAGAGATGGTGATGGTAGGCATACATACCGGGTAAGCTCCTTCTCTTCATATAAACAGGCTATCACACCCGATTTTTAACTTATCTAATGGCGCAATCTGTAATGGCCATATTCCCTGACTGTATCAGTCTTCAATTGGCGTTATATCAGATATCTCATTCTTTAACAGGGACTGTAGAACAGCATGATTCCGATAGAAACATACGGGGTAAATTGGACTTAATCCTCCACTTTGACAGGAAAAAACAATGTGATTTTGGGTAAATAGTTCGGTTTTGGAGTACAAAAACATATGTAGAGGGAAAAATAGTAACAGAATTATCGAACCAATTAACATACTAAATAACATGACAATTGGTAAAGAAAAACGCTTGGACATTTTAATATCCAAGCGTTTTTCTTTATATTTTCTTCTTCAACTAAAGCATCATTTACTTGAAGACTCAGCTTCGAGAAATGTAGGCTATTCATAGATGGGAGTTTGCAACTGGCACACTTGTTCCATATGGTGTAGCGAACACGAAGGCGACTTATGGCAGTAGGGCCGTTCATTAAAAGCAAAGGATGGGTGGCTAGGAAACGGGGAGATTCCCAATCCCCCCATTCGATGTGTGAGAAGCGAATCCCTTTCCCAGAAGGGACTATCTTCCACTATCCGTGTTCTATTGCAATGAACCTCTCTATATAAAGGATTTTAATAGGACCGCCCGCTTTCAAGATTTGCATGCAAACTTAGGAATGGCTGCCTTTTCTTGAAGGGGTATCGAGACACTTATATGGCAAAGGGGCGGAGGGAAACGGTGAGACTCCTATGGGATGTGCGGGACAGATGAGACCCCACAGGACGAAGTCCGAGGAGGCTCAGCGCCCGCCCCATGGAAAGCGAGCCGTTTCCCGCAGCCACAAAATTCACACAAACATATCGAATTCAAGTCTTCAACAATCCTTCTGGGTTTAAGTGCATTTCTTCACAAACTTTAATTATTATTTGCAATAGGTAAGAACTTGTTAATAAAAAATGCCCTCTTCCCCGTTTTCAACCGGAAAGAGGGCATTTGTTTTATTTTATAGCCTTTTTAGGGGCTGATTGAACACAAAGCAACTGCATCATCGCTTGAGAAAAAGCAAAGGCTGCTAGGACAAATAACAATGGTCTCGGTGTATAACTTGAATATAAAGCTCCCCATAAGGAAAAAGATGTCAACATAATGCAAAGTATAAAACCGATCATGTGTTTCCTAGACAAAATCTCGGCCGCATCATCATTCTCTTGGTTGTATAGATTTTCATTAATTTTCAACTACATCACCCACCAAATTTATTAAAAAAGCTTAATGCCCAACAGTTAATGACTTTCGTGTTCTCCCTGTTCTTCTTGTTGCTCATGCTGTTCATGTTCGCCATCATCATGATCATGTGTGAACCCAAACGACATCGTAAAGAGAGAACCGGCAACAACAATGGCCGCTAGAACGGCTCCGTGAAACATCATATTCCATGGAACATGACCGTTATGGCTGTCGGACTCGACGACATGCATAAACATAAACAGCTGGATCCCTGCCTGAATAACTGCAAGAATCATGATTCCAGAGATCACCCACATCTGAGATAGATTAGATTCTAAGGCCACCCAGGCAGCCAAAAGCGTTAAAGCAATCGATAAAATAAAGCCTATGACGTGTTTAGCAGGAATTCGTTTATTATGATCTGTCATATTAAACCACCATCCCAATCAAATAAACACTTGTAAAAATAAAGATCCATACGACGTCTAAAAAGTGCCAGTATAGGCCGATAATAAAGAACTTCCGACTCGTCCTTGGTGTAAGGCCTCGTTTTGTTAATTGGATGAGTAACAGGATCACCCAGCCTATACCAAGCGTTACGTGTAGCCCGTGAGTACCAGCTAATGTGAAGAAAGCAGACCAATAAGCACTGGACTGAAGAGTCGCTCCTTCGTGAACATAATGGACAAATTCATAGATTTCAAAGCCAAGGAAGCCAAGACCAAGAACTAATGTAACGATCATCCAGTTCCTTAGTGCTTTCACCGATCCTCTGCGCATTTCGTGAATCGCAAGACCACAAGTGAAACTACTCGTTAACAGAAGGAATGTCATCATCAGCACAATACCAGGTTCAAATAATTCCCCTGGAGGTGTAGCATCAGCTGTTCTTCCGAATAATACGGCATAAGTGGCAAAGAGCGTTGCGAACAATACAATTTCAGCCCCTAGGAATATCCAGAAACCAAGAATACTCATTTGACCTTCCTGTGTTCTATATTCCAATGGGCCAGTTTTCAGCTCATGAGAACTCATATTATAACCTCCTTGCCGAGCGTTCGGTACGCTTAATTTCGTCGACTTCTACATGGAAGCCTTCATCATAATCAAAGGAACGGATAACCATCATGACAATGACGGCAGCTAAACCTGCAATCGCCATCCACATCCATTCAAATACAAGTCCAAAGCTTGCAACGAACATAAAGGACATCATAATGAATGGTTGACCTGTATTACTAGGCATATGAATCGGTTCAAGTTGATCCTCTTCATAAGTTGTTTTTCCTTCATCTTTCAATTTTACATAAACATCATGACTATCAATATGCGGAAGCGTTGCAAAATTGTAAAAAGGTACGGGAGTTGGCGTGGCCCACTCAAGGGTACGTCCTTCATCCCAACTATCACCAGTTTTCTCGCGTTCACTGTAGCGATAACTATAAACAATCGTGAATACAAATATGGCAAAACCAACACCCATTCCTAAAGCACCTACAGTAGAAATGATGTTAAGCGGCATCCATTCCGGAATAATTGTAAACACACGACGTGGCATACCATTTAGCCCCGCAAAATATTGAGGGAAGAAGCAAACATGGAAGCCAATGACAAAGAACCAAAAGCTGTACTTCCCAAGTCTTTCATTAAGTTTGTGGCCAAACATTTTCGGATACCAAAACACAAGTCCTGAGAAACAAGCAAATACCGTACCGGCAATTAGTACATAGTGGAAGTGTGCCACTAAGAAATAGGAGTTGTGGAACTGATAATCGGCAGAAGCCATTCCGAGCATTACACCTGTAACGCCACCGATAACAAAACTCGGAATAAACGCAAGTGCCCACATCATTGCTACTGTGTTTTTTATTCGCGATTTATACAATGTCCCTAGCCAGTTGAATATCTTCACACCAGTAGGAACTGCGATTAACATTGTCGAAATAGAGAATACTGAGTTAACAAATGCGCCGGCACCCATGGTAAAGAAATGGTGTACCCATACGAGGAAGCTTAACCCAGCAATCAAGATAATCGCCCATACCATCGCTTTATAACCAAACAACTGCTTACGCGCGAAAGTTGAAATCACTTCAGAGAAAATACCAAACGCAGGCAAAATAACGATATATACTTCAGGGTGTCCCCACATCCAGAATAGGTTCGCCCACATCATTGGCATCCCTTCACCTGTTAACGTAAAGAACTGCGCACCAAAGATTCGGTCAAGCGTCATAAGGGCTAGAGCTACAGTTAAAATTGGAAAAGCAAAAACAATAATAAATGAAGTAATCAGAGTTGACCAAGTGAAAATTGGCATCTGAAACATTTTCATTTTAGGAGCTCTCATTTTAAGAATCGTCACCATAAAATTAATCCCTGTGGCCAAGGTTCCAATCCCGGAAAGTTGCAATCCGAGTAAATAGAAGTTCTGCCCGGGCCCGGGGCTCATCGCAGCACCGGCGAGTGGCGTATAACTTGTCCAGCCTGCATCTGGTGAGCCACCAATAACAAACGAAATATTGAACAACATCGCACCAAATAAAAACGACCAGAAACTAAGCGCGTTTAAATAAGGAAACGCCACATCCCTTGCTCCAATTTGAAGAGGGATAATAAAGTTCATCAAACCGATAAGAAAAGGCATCGCCATAAAAATAATCATGACCGTACCATGTGTTGTAAAAATTTCATCATAGTGTTGCGCATTCAAAAAATTCATATTTGGAAACGCTAGTTGTACACGCATCATGAGCGCATCTGCTCCACCGCGGAATAACATCGCAAGCGCACTTAATATATACATAATTCCTATTTTTTTATGATCAACAGTCGTTAGCCACTCACGCCATAACCATCCCCATTTTTTAAAATAAGTTAAAATAAAGAGAATAGCTATTGTAACAAGGGCAATTGAAACCATTCCCCCATAGATAAGTGGTTCACCAGTTACAAAAAATTCATCTAGTTGCATAGTTGCTCACCTGCTTTCTCTTCTATCTTAATGATTTTCATGGTCTTCATCATTCTCTTCATATATAAAATCTTCAGCATCTTGATGACTTTCTAAGTGCATCAAATCACCATACAAATCATAGTGTCGATTAACAGCGTAATCGCGTCCATCATTTGTACCATGGTCTACCCATGCTAAGTGAGTGGAAGAGTATTCAGCCTCTGTAGTCAGTCCTGGTTCTAACAATTCATCGTACTCTTCTTGAGTCAACTCAGGAGCTTGAGCTTTCGTCTCTTCAACCCAGCTATCGTAATCTTCTTCACTTTCGGCATAGACTTCAAATGTATGCTTCGTAAACCCTTCACCGTTGAAATTGGAATTTCTTCCGTCATAAACACCTTCTTCATCGGCTTGTAAGTACAGAGTGTTTTCCATCCCGGCCATATTATATTTCTGACCACCGAGACGCGGAATCCAAAGAGCTGCCATTGAATCAGCAGAAGATAATTTAAACTCAATCGGTCGATCCGTTGGAATGTGTAAATAATTGACGGTTTCTATGTCTTCTTCAGGATAACTGAAGAACCATTTCCAATCGGCAGCCGTTGCATAAATAACTAAAGGTTCCTGTTGTTCTCCATCCGAAGCTTCTGGAGGTTTTTCTAATTCATACAGTGAGTCAACGGTTGGAACACTCAAGGCAATAACAATAACCAACGGGATAACCGTCCAAATGATTTCGATCTTGTTATTTCCATGCATATCAGGGTCATAATCACTATTCTTACGACCTGGTCTATTTTCTCTGTATTTAATGACTACGTAGGCGAAGGCACCGAACACTACGACCACAATAAACAACATAAATATGAGGGAGTACAATATAAGATCATTTTGCGTTTGAGCGACTGGGCCTTTAGGGTCAAAGACGGCGAGTTCACTACATCCGCTCAAAAATAAAACAAGGCTGAGTGGCATTAAGAGCAGCCCTTTTATCAAAAGTTGTTTCATATTTTTCACTAGGGTTCACACTCCTTTATTCCTTTATATTTAAAGGCGTTAAGCCGAATATCATATTAACTCAACGTAGTATAGCAAAAAAAATCCGATCATAGATGACGTTAATAAAATTGTCATTTAACCATCACACTTTATTAAAAAATTAGACGCAAAATATTCACGAATTTGTAAAATCGTCATAAATTACATAGAGGTGCTTGTGAAAGGCCCATCGTTCTCTGAACCTTTTATGTTTCACATGAAACAATACCTTCCCCCTTATAAAAATCAAGAAAAATAATCACCCATGGCTTGTATCAGACGAGAATTTCTGTTATAGTTCAGTCAATTAAATACTTTCTTCCTTCATTTAATTGAAGAGAGGATAGAGGTGCAAACACCATCAGTATACAATAAGAGGATAATGAGATCCGTTGATTATTGTAAAAAGGGGTATTTGCCGAAGTTTCAAGAATCTCATATTCTTGAAATTGGTTCTGCTATTGAATAAAAACAGGACTGTCATATAGGAGACTATATGGAGGGCTATCTTACGGTGAAACAATGCAATAATTATTTGTTTCTACTGCAACAGCGAACCCTCGTTGTTGTTTTTTTTGTGTTTACTAGAGAATGGCCTTATCACCTCTATATTTAAAAATTTTACAAAAGGGTGTGAAGTTATGAATTTCGGCCAAGTCTTAACTGCCATGGTCACTCCATTTGACCAGAAGGGCGAAATTGATTTTAACGCTACGAGGACTTTAGTCAATCATTTAATCACGAACGGTTCGGACGGCTTAGTTATTGGTGGGACGACAGGTGAATCCCCTACCTTAACGACAGATGAAAAAATAGAGCTATACAAATTCGTTGTAACCATCGTTAATCGGAGAGTTCCCGTCATTGTCGGAACAGGGTCCAACAATACAAAGGCTTCTATTAGCTTAACGAAACAAGCTGAGGAAGCTGGAGTCGATGCCGTCATGCTCGTTACTCCATACTATAACAAGCCTTCTCAGGAAGGTTTATACCAACATTTCCAAGCAATTGCACAAGCCACACCCCTCCCTGTTATGCTTTACAACATACCTGGAAGAAGTGCGGTTAATATGGCTCCAGAGACGATCATTCGTCTTTCAGAGATTCATAATATCGTTTCTGTTAAGGAGTCAAGTGGTGATCTAGATGCAGTGTCAAAAATCATTGACCAAACACCAGAGGACTTCTCCGTTTACAGCGGAGATGATAGTATGACCTTGCCGATCCTATCGATTGGTGGAACAGGTGTTGTTTCTGTTGCTTCCCATATCATTGGGAATGACATGCAGCAAATGGTTCACAGCTATTTAGAGGGAGATGTCCAATTTGCAGCGACAACTCACCGTAAATTACTGCCAATTATGAAAGCATTGTTTGCTCAACCAAGCCCTAGCCCTGTAAAAGCAGCGCTTAATATGAAAGGGATCGTTGTAGGTGATGTTCGTTTGCCGATGCTGCCTTTGAACGCTGAGGAGAAAAATGAGTTAGAAAAATTTATACCTTTTGATCCGATAAAAAGTGTAGGTTAAATGTAGTTGATATTTATATGCAAAAACAAGGAACTTCCTAATTGTGTAAGTAGTTCCGATACCGTTTAGCACCATAAATAATAGTTGAATAGTAGGAAAAAACGCTTGGATTAAAATCCAAGCGTTTTTTATGGCTCTACAATATTTAATTAAATTGTGTGGTACCAGGTACCACACAATTTGGATTTTAATCTATCGGGTTCAGTTTTCGAGTACAAAATATGAAATAACATACGATTATCGGTATTTAACATATAAATCAGCATACAAAATCAGAGATAGTGCTTGAATTCGAGATGTTTGTGTGAATGTAGGGGCTGCGGGAAACGGTTCGCCCCTTTACCATATAAGTGTCTCGATACCACTTCAAGGCAGCCATTCCTAAGTTTGCATGCAAATCTTGATAGCGGGCGGTCCTATTGAAATCCTTGATATAGAGAGGTTCATTGCAATAGAATACGGATAGTGGAAGATAGTCCTTCTGGGAAAAGGATTCGTTTCTCACACATCGAAGGGGGACTTGGGAATCTCCCCGTTTCCTAGCCACCCACTCCCATCTATGAATAGCCTACAATTTGAAGAACTGAGGTTTCCGTCTGCCTCACAATGGCAAGGAGGGCCGGGAAATCGCGAGACTCCTATGGGATGAACATGATCGGTGAGATCCCGCAGGGCGCTAGCCCGAGGAAGCTCGCCACATGCCCATGGAAAGCGAGTGATTTCCCGGACCTCCAAACGCTTTCAACCATAACGGAAACAATATCTCTCGAAGCTAAGTCTTCAAGTAAAAGATGCTTTATTTGAAGAAGAAAATAGTCAGTTCTCTTTCCTGTCTTCCATCAGTGCGGAAGCTAAGCCATACAAAATTCCAAACACAGCACCTCCAATTACTTCAGTTGGCTGATGTCCAAGGAGCTCCTTTAAGTCTTTGTCTCGCTTTACATATTCCAAACTAGGAAAGTCACCTGAGATTGTTTCAATATTATCTTCAAGATCGTTCACGAGTCGAGCAATCTCACCAGTATGACGTCTAATCCCCTGTGCATCATACATCACAATGGAACCGAATACGACGGCTAATGCGGTCTCGATATGCCTTGTCCCACGGTTAGCAGCTACATAGGTGGCAAGGGAAGCAACCCCGGCAGAGTGTGAACTTGGCATCCCACCGGTTTGAAAAAGGGGTTTCCAATCCCAATCACCTGTGTCTTTTTTATGTGTAAGTATTTTTAGTCCCTGTGCAATTCCGATTGCTGATAATGCTGTGACGATTCCTCGGTTCATAAAAACATTCCTCCGTTTGACCTTTTTATGAAAGGACTTTCTACTATGTTTTAGTGTCTCGCTTTTAAAGAAATTTATTACAAGAGAGGGCGTTGAGAATTGTGTGGTACCTGGTACCACACAATTTTTAGGGCAATATATCCAAAAAGGACTTCCATAGAATTGGAAGTCCTTTTTTGTGGGTATATCAACACTAAACTTTAACAAATCCTTAAAAATAAATCTTAACCATTGTTATATTATTTGACCTCCTTTTATATACTTTATTGTTAAAACTTTTTTATAGAGGGAGGTGATTACTATGAGAATGGGAATCCTTTTTCTTAAACTTGCAGCCCTTTACTTCCTAGTTGGGGTAGGTATGGGGATTGCAATGGAAATTATGCAAGACCACAGATTAGCTGGCGCGCACGCTCATATCAACTTAATTGGTTGGGCTTCCATGGCCTTATTCGGTGTCATTTATGTACTTTTTCCAAATGCGGGGGATACAGTTTTAGCAAAGCTTCACTTCTGGCTTTATAACATTTCTTTACCTTTCTTTATGCTTGGGTTGTGTTTCTTGCTTGTCGGCAATACATCCTTCATGTTTCTGCTTACAATTTTCCCTAATATACTCGTTCTAAGTGTCGTGTTTTTTGTTATTAACGTATTTAGGAATGTGAAGTTGGGTAATATCAATTCCTTTATTCAAAAGGGGGACTAAGCGTAATAGTTCCGTTTCGATGGAGAAACATACGAAATAGCATAGTAATTAGCGGACAAATCGCAAGTCAAATAACATAATGACACTTGCGGTTGTCAACGTGCTAATTACTATGTTAATTGGTATGCTATTTGCTATGTTGATTTTTATAGACCAAGTAGATAATTGTTGAATACTCGATTCCGAGTTCATGGGGGTTCGTTACCGTATAAGGGATAGGGGTGGCTTTGAAACAACTCGCTTTCCTGCGGGGGACTAGGCAAGCCTCCTCGGTCGTTGGCACTCCCCCCGCCATAGGAGAATGCGTCTTATCTATGCTATAGAATAAAGCCTCACCCCATACGATTCTCGAGTCCACTGAAGAAGTTTAATAAGAGAATTAGCTCAACCAACAACTATATACGCGAGTAATTCCTTCTTTAACATCAACATGTTGACTGTGATTCTCTGCCCGTGTTAAATTTAAACACTTTTTCAGCGGCCTCCACGATTCTAGCGCATGAGGTATTCTGCTCACGTGAAGTAGCTTATTCGATGCTTCCGTTCTCCTCACAAAAGCAAGAAGGTCCGGGAAATTGCGAGACTCCACCTTTAAAAGCGGAGGCGCCTTGGTCAGCGGCGTATGGACTGGACTGAGCTGTCGGAGATAAAGGAAACACGAAGAACATCGTGATTCGATGTTGACTTATCGTACAGAAGCGAGGGAAGTCTCACTAGCCGCTAGGCGCCGGAGCTGGATAACGCCCGATAGGATTGATGAACTAGATTTTGCCTTCGTCCTTATAAAACGTAAGAGCTGGGATGAACATGGTCGGTGAGATCCCGCAAGGCGTAGCCTGAGGAAGCTCACCACATGCCCACGGAAAGCGAGTGATTTCCCGGACCTTCTAACGCCATCCTTGGTAACGGAAACCAACGGAATGTCTCGAAGCTGTCTTCCACATAAGGGCAGAAGTGGATCATATCAATGGCAATATTCACACAGCACCCCTATTTTCATAAAATGGGTTCCGTTCCACTCTTCATAGTCATGGGGGATGAAAAGCAACGGAACCGTCATTCTTTTTATTAAACAATCTGGGGCTTTAATTTAATAAAAAAATCTAAACAAGTACGGGAAATGGAAAACGTTACCGATGACTACGTTACAATGGGATACCAAGTATTGTCTCGTGGTGAAACATCAATAAGTTTACGGCAAAATGGAGGATGGGGCGCAGTAGGTCCTCATATTCTTATTGCTGTGCTAACTATATGGTGGACTTTTGGCATAGGAAATCTTTTGTATGCATTATATAAACGTTACAGCGGTGAAAAGATCCTTATTAAATTAGAAGATCTTAAGGAAGAAGGTTAGTATGCTGATCGAGATTATTATTCATTAATTGTACATGTCCCTCTCCATAAAAAAACCTTTATTTCAGACGAAAACGTCCAAAATAAAGGTCTTTTTTATAACCTATACGATCAATCACTACCCGTGATCAGTAAGTCATCTCTTAAAACAGTAAGTACAGATTCGGGCGTAACTTCTTGTCCAGGCACCAAGTCTACTTGCATGATTGTACCACTAACGCCTATACAAACTTCAACGACCTCTTGATCTTCTGCTTCAATTAAAAACAACGGCTCCCATTCGTATACATAGGATTCGTTATCAATCAAAACCTCCTTAACAAAGCCAAAACAAGGGCTATACACCGTTTCGAGTACTTCTTTCATGGTTTCCCTCCTTTTCATTTTCTAGCTCAGTTCAAGTGAAATTCATTCACTTAACCTACTATATTCACTTATCGACCAACTATCACCTGAATTTCGTAAAAATGGTCATTAGCCAAGACATATTATTTGGCAACCATTGTACAACCCACGTGTTGAGTTCTTATACACTTTTCCAAGGTAGAGTTGTCACATATCAGGGATGGAGTAGTTAATTAATATTACAAATAAGACATCCTCAAAAGGTCAGGAACAAATAAAACGATTAGAAAATCAATCTTTCTTCCTTACAAGCTTTACATTATAAAATCTCATTCCTTTTAAAACACCTTCGATCTCAAAAATCTCATTCATTACCAAATTCCTCACTCGATATTCAATAAATTGATCACCTATATACTCATTTAAATGACCAATAACTTCACCGATTATTGCCGCTGATTTGATGAAACTTTGGTCTTCACACTCCTTTTCCAAGGATCGAGCTGCATTTATGATAGCCTCATCAAAATAATCCTCAGTTACGCTAATAATTTGCTGATCCTTCCATATTCTCAGAACACTTTTAGAATTAGCTATTTCCCTCCACTCTTCTTCCCACTGCATTCGTTCATTTTTCGATACTGCTTTATGATTCTCTTTATTTTTATAAATCGCCATCAATTTTTCTGGGATCAATTCGCCCGTATGACTGGCAACATAAGGGCAGTCACGGCCATGATCCAGCTCTGGTTGCATAAGATAGATGTCATGATCTTGCTCATTTAACAGATACATAACTAATCGTAATCCGACCTGCTCATGAGCATTATTTCCAGTCCATATGTAAATAGGAAGATGACTAGGAATTGATTGAGTATTTAATAAGCTGGCATGTAGTTTATCTTTAAGATCTCCTACATCTTCACCTTCAAAAATAAGATGGTCCTCCAACCATTGATACCGTTCATTTAAGCCTTCTTTTTCGCTTAATCTCCATGTGGGACCAATAGAAAAGGTGTCTGGTAGAGCAATTACTTCCTCTTCGTCTCGTAATTCCATTTCTGATAATGCGTTCTTTAAGCTACCTGAAGTTGAATCACTAAAGACAATATGTACAGCTTGATAGTCTTGATCAACCGTTTTTTGCGTCGCTTTATAATAATGAAGGAACTCCCGGTACATCAGTTGAAGTTCACTCACGAACCGTTCCTCTTGATGCCCCTGCTTTTCAAAAGTTTCTATTCTTAGAAGTAGTTGAAATAGTAACGATTTGGCGTCTTCCTCCTCCAAGTGATTGACCATTCTTTTTAACTCATCGATTAACATACCCATCCCCCGTTTCGCAATTTCTGTTTTAAAATTGAAATACCTCTATGTACTCTCCCTTATGCTCTTTATCATTATTTCTATTTTTCAACATTAAAACCCTTCTTTTCTCAGTTGTTTCCCCTAAGAGACCCCTTATGCTTTCGTTCACAATTATGCTAGCAACCTTCAGAAAGTAGGGAATATTTTTTATTTACAAGTAATAAGCCGTATTTATTATATTACAAAAACATTACAATTTGATTTATTGGTAATTTATAGGTTTATCTACCAATAAAAAGGTGGTATTGAATAGTAAATCATTTTAAGGAGGTTGATGACATTGGCTAAAAACAACAATCAGATCAACAAACAAAAAATGAGTTATGAAGAAGCAGGTCGTAAAGGTGGAGAAACAACTAGTCAGAAGTATAGCCAGGAACACTTTGAAAACATTGGACAAAAAGGTGGCAGCAACTCCGGTAATGGTTCTATGACAAATAAACAATATAAGACAGGAGAAAAAGCTCCTGAATCCGGTAAATATAAAGTGTATCAATTGGCTAATAGAAACAATACGAAGGATAATACTGAAATCAACTTGAACGAAGGAGACCAATTCCCGCCTTCTCCATCTGAAAATGAAGCCGCTTATTGGGTGAAATCCTCATAACGAATAAAAACCCCTTGAACTCAAGGGGTTTTTATTCGTTAACATTTAATATTCTATCATTCTAAAGAGGAAGTAATGAGGTTTTGTTAAAAAAACCTCCATATAAACAGTTCCTAAAAGAATGCGGGTTTTCAGATTCAGTCACAGTAATGACCGCTTCTGCTAATTTTTCTGGATCTCCGGCCTCTTGGCCACTTGATTGTTCTATTCTTTTCCAAATATACCTACAGGAATGCTCCTCGCACATTCCTCCCTCATGCACCATTCATAGCATTGAAGAATACTAGTTTGATAACAAAGTTACATATAAAACATCCAAACAAATAATGGCCCTAGTACCGAACCCAAAATGGCACTTAAACTCATAGAAACGGAACTCATGGAGGCCGTCTCTTCACCATACTCTAGAGCTTTAGAAGTACCAAGCGCATGTGAAGCACTACCAAAGGCAAGACCTCTTCCTAATGACGTTCGAATACGTAATGATTTTAATAGAATTGGTCCTAAAATGATTCCAGTAAATCCAGCAACCATCGTAAATACGACGGTCATAGAAGGGATTCCCCCGATTCCCGATGAAACGGGAATCGCTACAGGTGCTGTTAAAGACTTAGGTACCATGGAAAGAATAATCGTTCGATCGATCCCCAAAAATCTGGCAAGGAACAAACCACTTCCTAGAGCCGTACACAACCCAGCTAAAACTCCTGTAATAATCGGAAGCATATAACTCACTATCACTTGTCTTTGTTTATACATCGGATAAGCTAAAGCCACGACGGCCGGTCCTAAAAATGAATCAATCCACTGGCCACCAGTCATATAACTTTCATAGGAAATATCGAAAACTAATAATAGGACAACAATGAGTATAGTAGAAGTTAAAACAGGGACTAGAAAGGGATATTGAAAGCGAGCGTATAATCGACTCATCATTAAGAAAGTGCCGATCGTTACTAGGATAATCAAGATGACATAGACTTTTTGTTCCACTCCCCTTCCCCCTTTCTTTTAATCTGAAATAACTGACTGACTGTTCCAGCTGCAGCCATCGTTATCAACGAGCTTAACACCACTACTAGAACGATTAGCGCGCCGCTCCACGAAAGCAAAGAGGGATAATTTATCACTCCAACTGTTGCTGGAATAAAAAACAATGGTAAATAGGCTAATATAAAACCTGCTCCCTCTTGAATCCATCGAACTGGAATAATATTCAGCGTTAAACCAACAAATAACAGGATAAGCCCTAGAATGCTCCCTGGAATTGGCAAATGTAAGAGATCCCGTAGAGCTACTCCGATATAGTAAATAATAAATATAATAGCTATTTGTAACATAATTCTTAAAAATTTCATCTAATATCGTCGTCCTTCTCAAGGAGAAGACATCTTCCCCCTTTCTATTCTGTACTTAGTTTTCATACGAATTACTGTAATAATGGTTATATAACATGTCCACCCTCTCCACCTACAAGTGACGGTTCAGTTCATCTCAATATGGTAAGAGGACAAAGGGTAACGATGAGACTCCTGCGGAACAGCGAATCGTTCCCTTGAATCCCATACTCTTGTTCTAACAACGGAACCATGGTTATTTTCGGACTTTCACTCCAGATAACTAAGTTTTAATGGAATAAACTCGACTCCTAATTTGGTAACAATAACCCCTCTTTTTTTAATATAGTATTTCTATTTACATTAGCATAGAAAAAGATAAAGAACGAGAGGATCTCAAGTCGACATTTCATCAAAGCCAACGGTAGATACATTCATTAAACTATTCCTTCGGTTTTGCGGTATCTTTCGAGTTCAGTCTTTTTTGAGAAAACAACCTTAATCTTTGGCGTTTTATAATTAGAATGGCCAAGAGTGTGCTTACGATTGTCAGAATTAAAGATATTTTAAAAAACGGTGGATAATATTGTAGTTGAATATCATTCATCCCTTTTTTTATCGGGAATCCCACAAACGCATAATTCACCTTTTCTAATGGTTGTTTTTTATTGTTTATACGTACTTGCCATCCTCTCTCATAAGGAATCGGCAACATCATATAACGATTGTTATCTTGGTTATTATAGTTAATGGTTAATTTATTGTTTTTCCAGTTTAGCTGGTCTGTTCTAGTAGCATTTTTTTTCGCCGTTTCTAATGTGGTATAGCTTTCGCTGAACAATTTGAGGTCTTTTAAAATGTACTCACCTTTTGGGACACGAATTGAAATTTTATCTGCTTTTGGCACACGAATGGTAAGGTCGTCTACATTGGTTTTGTAAAGAGATTGATTATGCTTTCGTGTTGCTCTGTAGTCATTCACTTTCAATGCAAACCCTTGACTTTTAGCTAAATTTTCAAGATGAAAACTAACATAGTAGTCCTTCGTATCTTTATCGGGTGCGTTGATAACTAGATCAATCCCTCCCTTTTTTCCACTGACAGACAATTTATTATTTTCAAAGGAGGCATCGACCATTTCCATCGATGTCTTATCTAAGATATTAGGAGCATCTGGTATTTCATTGGCTGTTGGGTTCATATTTTCTACAATGACTCCTTCTAGCATCGCCTGCTCTCTTTCTAGAGCATTAGCGTCTTCCATATCTTCCTCAGCATAAACTTGATTTGTCGTGCGGACGAATGGTAATACATTTGTATTTTTATAGACGACATAGTTTTCTAATTTCAAAATTTCCTTAAATCCATACGGTATTTTTGCTGTATCATCCTTTTCTTTCATCATATATTTACCTTGCAACAGGCTGTATAAATTCGCACGACTGCCAAGGGTTGCGTATCGACTGACACTTTCCCGTCCCGTGTTAATATTTAAGTCATATAAATAAAAGAACAGTAGATGTCGATTTAAGATACTAGAATATACACTCATACCATTAAAGTCTTGAACGATTGGCGTATTATTTAAGTAGCCAATTTTCCAATCGATCCGGTAAAAGGGACTAGATTCTCGATCTTCAATTTTTTGCAATAAATTACGTTGTTCCTCTCCATTATAGTCATCACTTTGCAAATAACTTTGAGACACTTTATGAACGTTACCCATTTCCGAAATCACATATTGCGTAAGGTTTGCGATCACTATACAAGTTAGTAAAACCCCTGCATGCAAGCAGAAATACCAAGTTTTATTACCTCTCCAAATAAAACCTATCACTAACGTTAGAATTAAAATCATAATAAGAAACGTTCCAATGCTTTCGGTAGAAATGAATTCAATCGTCCTGTCCGTGAAAAAAAAGACAAGATATGTAGCAATCACCATAATACAAGCTATTATGACGTTCTTTTTACTTATCTTGTTGACATATTGTAAACCTATCGATACAACTCCACCAATCGTAAAAGACAATAAGTATTCCCAACGGTACTGAGGTGCAGAGAAACCATTAAAGGCACTTGCCACAAGCGGACTAAAATGCAGAAGAATAAAAAAAACACTAAGCAAAGCAAATAAGCCAAATGTCACAATTTTATATAAAGAGAATGTGAAAATAAATAATAGAAATAGTGCAGGCACAATAACTAAGCGACTGGTAAACAAAATGTTATCCGAAAAGTCAACGATTTCAATAGGGAATGAATAAGCTGGCCTGTGGTTATTTAAGAAACTGTAAATAGCCGGAATAAATCCTACAGCACTTATACCTGATCCAGTTAGACCACTAATAACAACTAATTTAAATTGTCTCCATCTGCTTACTTCATTAGCATCCAAACGGATCATTAAGCGGAAAGCGAAGTAAATTAAAATGAAAATGAAACTAACATAAGCAAAGTAAAAATTGTTAAATAGCGTCAACGCCACAGCAAAAATAAACCATCCGACTTTTGCTTCCCGCATGATTTTTTCTATTCCTAAAACTAGTAGTGGTACCCAAATCATAGCATCAGCAAAAAATTCCCAATAGGTTACATGTCGATAATATATGACCGATAAACTATAAACACTCGCCCCTACAAAAGCAGCTAACCAGCGACTTTTCATATAACGAAAAACATAGGTTGTTAAACATAGAATAAGAGTCATCCGGCACACGCTTATTAACACTGCCGCCTTCGCCCAAAACACGATATCTGGCCTTCCTATTAAATGAAGTGATTCTAATAAAAAAGTAACAGCTGTTGTGAGAATGAAAACTAATGAGGTAGAGAAATAAAAAGCTAATTGACTATACGTCCCTCCTCCTAAACCAAATGAATAGGAGTAGAAGAAACTCCCACTTGTATATTGCTCGTAAAGCAGTTTTTTAAATGTGACCATTTGCTGTAAGCCGTCGTTTGGTCCTACCATGTATTGCCCCTCGATCCATTCTTTTAAAAAGAACAAGTGGGCAAGGACAGCAAGAGTAAGGCTGGCTATAATAAGGATTAAAAAATCACGCTTTTTATTCATATTAAATCCCCGCTACTTTTTTAAGATTTTTCCGGTTATTATAAAAGTTAGTGGAACGGTTATGAACACAGATAAGATCGGGGCTGTTGTACTATCCATGCTGAAATGTTCAACAAACAAATACACAAATAATGAGGATACGGCGATGTTAAACAGCTGTGTTAACGGAAATTGCAAAAACTTTGATAACGTAGGTTTCACCTTAAACGTAAAATAAGCATTTAAGAAAAACGAAATAATGAAACTGATTAAAAACCCAATGATATGAGCCACCATATAATTAATTTCCATAGTTACATGTAAAAGTAAATACATAATGTAATAATTAAATGTATTAATAATCCCCACTACGATAAATCTTATAAATTCCTGACTGTTTGTTTTCATCACTTTCTCCACTTTTTATATTCGTCTCCTGTATTAGATAATGAGGTCGCTTTTTGGTTTCATAGTAAATTCTTCCGATATATTCACCGATTACACCAAGGCTAAGCAATTGAATACCACCTAGTAAAAGAACAGCGGAAATTGTTGTGAAATAACCATGTGCCACGATACCGTTGTTCATAATCAAAAATAAATGAACAAATATATAAATAAGGGATAATAATAAAATTAAGCTTCCCGTATAAAAACACATTCTGAGCGGACTATTATTAAAAGAAATAGCACCATCAATACCATAATTCAATAATTTGGAAAAAGCCCATTTTGTTTTTCCATTTTTCCGTGCGACATTATCATAATTAATAATTTTCTGGCTCAAACCAATCCAAGAAAACAATCCTTTAGAAAATCGACTACCTTCATTCAATGTTAATAACGAATCGACGGCTTTTCGGCTCAGAAGTCTAAAATCACCCACACCATTCCTTATGTCCACATCGACAAATTTATTAACCAGGCAATAATACAGGGAGGAAAAGCACGAACGCAGCCAACCATCCCCTTTTCGATTACGCTGAGCAATAACTTGATGATACCCTTCTTCGAATCCCTCAATAAAAGGTTTGATTAAGGAACAGGGATGCTGTAAATCTGCATCCATTACAATTACGGCTTCCCCTTTAACATGTTGAAAGCCAGCTAAAAGCGCTACTTCTTTTCCAAAATTTCTAGTGAACGAAATATATTTCACTTTTGAACTAGAGAATACGAGTTTCTTTATACGAAATAATGTATCGTCCGTGCTGCCATCATTAATAAAAAGAATTTCATAATCATAATTGAGATCTTCAAACTCCCTATCCAACGCTTTATAAATGAGTTCAATATTACCTGCTTCATTAAAAGATGGAATGATAAAAGAAATAAGTCGAGCTGTCATTTTTGCACCTACTTTATGTTATCTGGATAAAGACTAAAATAATAACTTTAATACTTATGCTCGACCTAATGAACAAATATTATACAATGTCCTTTCACTTTATAATTTATTCTATCAATTTAGAAATTTGCCACACCTCACCGCTGAATTTCGGCCAATAAAAAACACCCATCCTCCGCTATTTTATCAATACAGCAAAGGCAAGGTGCTTATCTCATTCCGTTAAATCCCCAGATTGTTGAAGACTAAACTTTGAGACATTCCGGTGGTTTCCGTTACAAAGGATGGTGTTTGAAGGTCCGGGAAATCACTCGCTTTCCTGAGGAGAACGAAAACATCTTCACGTGAGCAGAAGCTTCATACGTGAGAATCGTGTGGGGTGGTGATGCTCTCTATAGCATAGGTAAGACACATTCTCCTATGCCGGGGGGTTCGTTCATTTCCACCCCTATCCCTATAATGAACCACCATGATCTCGGAATGAGCCTTCCTTCCAGATAACTTACCCGCTAGTACAAGCGATAGCAACAGTGCAGCTATAGCCCCAGATTATGAAAGACTCAACTTCAGATATTCCGTTGGTTTCCATTACAAAGGATGGCGTTTGAAGGTCCGGGAAATCACTCGCTTTCCGTGGGCATGAGGTGAGCTTCCTCAGGCTACTCCTTGCGGGATCTCACCAATCATGTTCATCCCACTGGAGTCTTGCAATTTCCCGGACCTTTTTGCTTTTGTAGGGAGAACGGAAGTATCAGATGTGGTGCTTCAAATGAAAAGCATTCCTTATGAGTGAGAATTGTGTTGGAGGGTGATTTCTACCATCGCTTAAAGCCCCCGATTATTCAATAAAAGAGTGGCGATTCCGTTGCTTTTTATCGGAGCATGGGGGAAGGGGACCCTTTTTATGAAAATCGGGGGTGCTGTGTGAATATTGCCATTGAAATGATCCACTTCTGCCATTAATAGATCCTGTACTATTGATCATGTAATATAAAATCAGAAGAGGTGGTGATGGAAGGCATACACACTAGGTAAGCTCCTGACTGCTCTTTATGGACTGAAATTATTACCACAGAGGCTTTAATTAAATAGACCATCACACCCATTTTTAACAACTTACCTAAGTGCTCATAGATATAACAGATCCCTCATACTTTAGCAAAAACGGAGAACAGTATGATTCCATAGAAACATTCGGCAAGGGGCGGTGGGGAAGGGGGAGACTCCAGTGGGATACGCGGGTTAGATGAGACCCCGGAAGGCGCCAGCCTGAGGAGGCTCAGCGCACGCCCACGGAAAGCGACTCCTTCCCCACCGCCCCTTTCTCCACACCATGCTTCAACAATCCTGCTGAGTTAGAATCTAATTGGGTACTTTTTCAAACTCTGAGAGAATACGAGATTCCTAATTGTTACATTAGTTTTCTATATCACGCTTCTTAAAACCAATAAAGCCTGCAGCAATCAGAGCAACAGCAAGTACGCTTAATAGAAACATTGGCATAAACGTCACTTCCTCAATAGGCGCATCAGGAACATAACCAAACGGGGAAAGTTTCCCTACCCATTCTGGAAATTGAAACATACCTCCCAAATATAGAACAATAAATGAATAGAAAACATATAACCAAATAAGGTTTGTAAGTTTTGGCAAGAAACCGAAAAGTAATACTGTAATACCAATCATCACAAGGGTTGCTGGATAATAAGCTAGTGCAGCACTATAGATCGTACCGAAACCCAGACCTTCCTCCATTACTGCTGCACCAGCAGACCAAAGCCCAATTGCGGCAAGGGAGAGCATCACAAAACCATTGAGAACCGATAAGATTAAATATCCACCTAAAAGCTTATGACGTGACACAGCCCTCCCCAGCAAATGATCAATCCGTTCCTTTTTCTCTTCCCCTCGCAATTTATTAATTGCCACAAGAGGAGGAATCGTTGCCATCAGCGCGATCACTAACATTAACATTGGAATAAACTGCTCGGTTAGTGAAACACCTTCAACAGGTTTGAGCATTTGTGCCATCATTTCATTACTATTAAAAAATGATTCCATATCACCTAAAACAGAACCATAAGAAGCACCCAGCACATACATACCAATAGCCCAGGCTATCAATCCCGTACGTTGTAATCTAATAGCAAGACCTAGTGGACTTTGCAAAAAGCGCGAGGCATACTTCCTTCCTGGTTTCGAAGGTAAAAAGCCACTTTCGAGATCACGAATGGCGTTCAAATAATTGGCAATACAAAACAGAAGAAACGAAACACCAATCAATAACACAATAGGCCACCAATTGTTGGAGGAATATACTTCCGCCTTCGTAACCCAGCCTAACGGAGAAATCCAGGATAGCGCTTCATTACTCACGTCTCCAACAGCACGGATAAGATAACTAAAAAGTAATACTGTAATGGATAATCCAAGCGTCCCACGTGAACTTTCTGATAGCTGAGCGAAAATCGCCGTCACACCCGCAAAAAACAAACTCGTTGCACCTAAAGTCGTGCCATAAAGTAATGATCCCGTAAGATCTAAACTTTCTATTCCCAGTGCATATAAACCTATACCTGTTATTAGTGCTAAAGCCACACTTGTACCGCCTACTACAATTAAGGTTGCATTGAGATAGGAAAGCCGACCGACTGGCAAGGAACGGACCATCTCAATGCGTCCATCTTCCTCATCTGCTCTTGTATGACGAATCACAAGGAAAATACTCATTAATCCGACAACAACAGCCGTTATAAGTAACATTTGATGAGCTGTCATCGCCCCGATGGTGTAATTATCTAAATCACCGGGACCAACCATAGCCGTCATCGCTGGGTTAACCATTGTTTCTGCCATACCATCTCTTTCCTGCTGTGTTCCATATAAGTTCATAAAAGAATTGGGTACGATTAACGTAAAGAACGTTAAACCAATTAACCATAACGAAATTCGAATGCGATCGAGTCGGATAATGAATCGGGATAACTGACCTGTTTTTGCAACTGCATCCTTAGCCATTAGTTTACACCCCCAGCTCCTGTATCCGTGGATTTCTCGGTTCCCTCATAATGACGCATAAATAAATCTTCCAATGCAGGTGGAGCACTTTCCAATTTAACAATGCCAAACTGACTAATATGTCGGAGGACATGCTCCATTTCATTCGAATCCACTTGGAAGGATAGTGCTTGATCTTTTTCTATTATTTCATGAATCCCATTTAATTCATGTAGCTTTGTTATGGGCTGCTTTGTCTGCACAAGCATTTGAGTTCGGGTTAAATGACGAAGCTCATTCAAGGAACCCGTTTCAATGATCTTACCTTGGCGAATGATACCAACCCTATCGCATAATTTTTCTACTTCAGATAAAATATGGCTGGACAGCAACACACTTTTCCCTTGCTTTTTCACGTCCATAACACAATCCTGAAAAACCTGTTCCATTAATGGATCGAGACCTGAAGTTGGTTCATCTAATATATATAAATCTGCATCCGAGGAAAAAGCAGCAATTAAGGCGACTTTTTGCCGGTTTCCTTTTGAGTAAGTTCGACACTTTTTGGTTGGATCCAAATCAAATTTCTTAATCAATTCTTCTCTTCTGCTTTTATTATTGGATCCACGTAATTTCACAAATAAATCTATGACTTCCCCACCTGTTAAATTAGGCCATAAATTCACATCTCCTGGGACATAGGCCACTCGTTTGTGGATTTCCACCGCATCATCCCATGCATCCTTCCCAAAAATCTTCACTTCTCCATTTGTTGGCTTTAAAATACCGAGCAACACACGGATTGTCGTTGATTTCCCCGCTCCATTAGGACCAATAAATCCAAATACTTCTCCACTTTTCACTTCAAAATTAACTCCATCCAAAGCAGTAAATTTCCCAAATTCTTTCGATAGATTGTTTATTTTTAATAAGCTCATTTCAATCCTCCCCTTTGGTTGGAAATTCAAATTATGAAATTTATACACCATCATAGTTCATAATATATAAAAATTAACAAAATTACAATATGTTTTGAAATGGATTATTTGTTTTATTTCATATTTTTTATTAAACTAAAGAACGAGGTGAAAGATATATGGACGGATTCCAACGTCGTAGAGAACTCAAAAAAACTGAAATATTAAAAGCAGCCTTAGATTTATTTATGAGTCACGGTGTCCAAAAGGTTTCGATTGCGGAGATCGCCAAAAAGGCAAATGTATCCCAAGTAACCATTTATAATTACTTTGAAAGTAAAGATAATTTAATCCATGAGACAATTATTTTTTATGTAGATCAAGCATGGTTGGAAGCAAAAGAGGTCATTAATAGCGATATGCCTTTCCCAGATAAAATAAAACAGCTTATCTTTAATAAAAAAGAAACAGCCAATAATATACATGAAGATTTTTATCTTTATTTTATGAAGGAATATACATCTGGCTTTAGTTATATAGAAGAATTTTACGAGAAAAAGGCAATCCCACAGCTTACTGAATTATTTAATGAAGGAAGAGAGAAAGGTTTCATAGATCCTGAACTCTCGAACGAATCTATTTTATTTTATGTTCATATGATCCAAGAATATATGCAGCGAGAGGATGTTTATGAGAAGGTTTTACCATATACCGAGGATATTACTAAGCTTTTATTTTATGGAATCACCGGAAAAAGTAATAATTAGTTAGGAACAACATTATGGTTCCTTTGTTGAATCGAATAGGCCACCGAAAATTCAAGTGATTTAGTCAAATGAAAGAAACCTTGTAAGGAAGAAGGATTGAATTCTAATCGTTTCATTTGTTTCCCGGCTGTTTGAAGGTCTCCTGTACTATTTTGATATTAGGGGTGAATTCCACAGCTCTCAGAGTATTGACTATATACACACTGCTAGGATAAAGATAACGCGCCGATATATAAGCCCTTCTGTTATTTACTTTATCTTCATGGCGTTGACACTATCTAATTACATCATGGCTTCTTTCTAAACCCGAATATGTTTCACGTGAAACGTTTTCATTTATATATTTATAACTTTATTCAAAATATTTTCGCATTAAGAGATGAAGTTGTTATCTTCCTTTGAAATCCTATACTATTGAATTAACACGTTATGAAAAGCAGGTGCTGATGATGACAAAAGTAAAAGAAGTCTATAACAATGAACTTATTGAAAAACTAGCTAGTTCTCTTCACGGTCAAAGTTGCGAATTTAATAAAGAACTTTTCATAAAACTTGTTTATTCCAATGATTGGGATCAGCTTGAATTTAAACAGAGAGTACGCCGTTTATCTACGTCCATTCATGAGGCCCTTCCCCTACCTTACATAAAGTCCTTAGAGGTTATTAAAAGCGCGGCACCTGAGTTTAAAGGGCTGTCTAGTATTATTTTTCCTGATTACATTGAGCAATATGGTTTGCATGATTGGGAGGAATCCATGGTGGCTTTAAAGCAAGTCACACAGTTTTCAACTTCAGAATTTGCTGTACGTGCTTTTTTACTAAAGGATCAAGATCGGATGCTTCAGCAAATGTACAAGTGGTCGGAAAGTAATAATGAACACGTAAGGCGCCTGGCGAGTGAAGGTTCCCGTCCCAGACTTCCTTGGGGACAATCTGTTCCGTCACTTAAGAAGAACCCTGAGCTACTCCTCCCTCTATTAAGGAAATTAATGGAAGATCAATCGCTTTATGTTCGAAAAAGTGTAGCCAATCACTTAAACGACATCTCGAAGACCCACCCTGAACTTGTGATCACCATGTTAAAACAGTGGCAAGGGCATAATGAACGATCAGACTGGATCCTCCGCCACGCAAGCCGCACACTTTTAAAGCAGGGAAATCACCAAGTCTTAAAACTATTCGGCTATGATTCAAGTGAATTCCTTCATGTAGACCAACTTATTCTTAAGAACCATTCTATATCAATTGGGGAGAGTCTATCTTTCTCTTTTCATGTTGAATCCGAGGCCAAAACAAAACTTCGGGTTGAATATGCGATCGATTATGTAAAAAAGAATGGAAACCGAAATCGTAAAGTTTTCCAAGCAAGTGATACTAAGGTTAGTAAAGGTGATAGAAAATACTACAGCCGACATCAATCATTTAGAAATATGACGACTCGCAAACACTACCCTGGAACCCACACACTGTCGATTATAATCAACGGTGTGGAAAAGGCCAGCTGTGATTTTGAACTGAATGACTCTTAAACTAAAATATAAATAAGACGATCGTTGCCTCTGTTCTAAAAAGCAACTTGATTAAACACTATGCCTTAACAAACACTGAAGTTTGTTAAGGCATATTTTATTTATTCATGCATTCCTGTATTTGGATTTAATCCATGTATGAAATGGCAGTATATTTTTTGTATAAAAAGACCTTCAATATATCACAAATGTATTAAATTGTGTATGATGAAGATCTTTTGATGACGTTTGTTAAAGTAAAGCCCAAGATTTGTTTAATAAAAAAGAATGGCCGTTCCGTTGCTTTTCATCGGAGAATGGGGGAAGGGAAACCTTTTTGTTAATATTGCCATTGAAATGATCTACTTGTGCCCAGAAATTGATCCACTTCTGCCATTAATAGATCCTGAAAATAAATTCAGAAACAGTCTTCACAAGGAGAAGTGGTGATAAGCTCCTAACTGCTGTTTATATACTGTAATTATTACCACAATGGCTTTATGTCAAGGCCCTTAATAGGCAGGTTTATTTTAAATAGACCATCATACCCGTTTTTTAATTACTTATCTAAGTAGCTCAATAGATATAACAGATCTCTCATACTTTAGCAAAAACGGAGAACAGTATGATTCCGATGGAAATATACGGCAAGGGGCGGTGGGGAAGGGGGAGACTCCTGTGGGATACGCGGGTTAGATGAGACCCCGGAAGGCGCCAGCCTGAGGAGACTCAGCGCACGCCCACGGAAAGCGACTCCTTCCCCACCGCCCCTTTCTCCACACAATCATCTCGGAATCGAATCTTCAACAATCCTGCCCTTATATGGTTACCTCTCCATTCATTTAAATACTCATTTATTTATAACACTTATCTAATAAACATGCTGCCAAAACCTGCAAAGAATAAATACCATATTCATGCATTCCTATCTTTTGTTTATTTTTCTATTAAACAGTGCAGTATTAAGGTAACAGGTTATCAATAATAGTGGAGGGGTTTCACATGGATACGGATTCAAAACAAGATATCATGATTGGTATTTTAACTGGGATCATGCTAGTTGCTGGATTTCGGTTAGGATTGGATCTCACTAATCATACGATGATCAGCATTGTCATTGCTTTAATTTTTGGTTTAGGGACTCGGTTTGTTTCTCAATTTTTGTTAAGAAGGTTAAGTTCACAATAATTATTCATGCAATGAGGATGACAATCGCTTAGGCTATTGTCATCCTCATTGCATGATCAGAATCTATTAAATTTACTTCGCATACCTCCTTTCCATAAATCCATTTCTTTCTTGACGAATCACACATTTAGTATTATGGTTATATACATAACTATATAACCATATAACAGAGGATTAAGGTGGTGATTTCCTGTTGCGGCCATTTGATGATAAAAAACCAATTTTTTTACAGATTAAAGACCGAATTGAAGACCAAATCGTGAACGATCAGCTTAAGGAACAAGACCAAGTTCCCTCAACCACCCAGTTAGTCAATTTTTATAAAATTAACCACGTGACTGTGGCAAAAGGTATGAACTTACTCGTAGATGCTGGGATTATTTATAAAAAACGAGGCGTAGGTATGTTTGTTGCTGATGGCGCAAAAGAAAAGTTAGTAGAGCAACGTAAGGAAGCTTTTGTAGACGAATATGTCGTACCTATGCTGCAAGAAGCCGAAAAATTAGGGATAACCGAACGTGAGTTGACCGCATTTATGAAAAAGGTAAAAGGATGTGATCAGTAATGACGCTAAATGTAGAATTTAATAACGTCTCGGTAGATTATAAAAAGTTTAGTGCACTTCATGATATTACATGCAGACTTGAAGGTGGCAAGATTTATGGATTAATTGGAAGAAATGGCGCTGGAAAATCAACACTTCTTTCTTTATTAGCATCCTATCGTGAGCCAACAGGGGGTAATTTGAGAGTTGCCGGCGAAGATCCGTTTGAAAATACATCAATTATGGCACAGGTCAGTTTTATTTATGAATTTGATTACAGTGATGAAAGTGAAAAGGTAAAAGGAATGCTAGAGGCCGCTTCACGTTATCGTCCACACTTTGATATCGATTATGCCATGGAGTTAGTTGAACGATTTAATCTTCCGCTAGATAAGCCAATCAAAAATTTATCCAACGGTATGCAGTCCTCCCTTAATGTGACTCTCGGTTTAGCAGATCGCTCTCCTATTACCATTTTTGATGAAGCTTATTTAGGAATGGATGCACCAACGAGAGAAATTTTTTATAAAGAGGTGTTGGAGGATCATGCAAGACACCCGCGTACGATGATTCTATCTACTCACCTTGTGTCGGAAATGGATTATTTGTTTGAAGAAGTGATCATGATTCATAAAGGCAAACTATTGCTTCATAAACCGTACGATGAATTAATTGAACGTGGAGCCTCGATCACTGGAGCGTCTTTGCAGGTTGATGAATTTGTCCGTAATTTAACTCAACTGAATAATCAACAACTTGGCGACACAAAATCAGTTATGGTTTACGGAGATTTATCTGAAGAAAAGCGGGATGAAGCCAAGAAAAAAGGGTTAGACGTTGGACCTGTATCGTTGCAAGATTTATTTATTCATTTAACTAGTGAGGAGGTTTAAGATGAAATCAATTTCAAATATTCCTAAAATCACACTTGATATGTATTGGTTTAATATGAGATCTGCCCTCTGGTTCAGCATATCCGTATTTATAGTCTATATCTCATTGCGTTATTTTCTAGGTCATGAGATAGGGAATGAGTTTCAACAGAACTTCTTTAGCTTTGCTTATCAACCATCAAAAATTTATATGCTTATTATGGGCATTCTTTCGGTTTTTGCGTTTCTAACTTTTTATATACGACATGGTGTTACTCGGAAAGATTACTTCATTGGGACGGCCCTATCTTCTCTAGGTATTTCAATTACGTTATTAATCATTATGGGGGGAATGGCAGCTGTCCACCAAATGTTTGCAACTACAGATACAATTATGCTCTTTGGTGAAGATACTTCCTGGCTCACTGCCGTTCTTGCTTTTGGCTTGAATGTTTTTATGTACTATATCGCAGGTTGGCTGATTGGGGCTGGATTTTATCGTCTTGGAGGTTTAGGTGGAACAGCATTTATCCTTCTGGCAATTGGTTTTGTAGCAATGGTTGATAATCTTTGGGAATATGAATTGGGAACACCTGTAAAAATTTTAACAGGGATTAATTTAGATGAAATGCCCCTTTATATTTCGTTCATAGGGACTTTACTTCTCATCGGACTTGCATTGTGGATTGTTCGTGTATCGACGAAAAGAATAGTTATTAAGATGAAATGAGAGACGGGTTCAATAGCACTTGTTTTAACAAGATGATATAAAAACTTGTCCTCCGCATAATGGATAGGTTAAAGCAAACACCTGTAAAAATAAGTATAGAGGTTGTGAAGCAATATAATTAAGCTAACGGGCAGGATTATGTAATAACACGCTTTCAATAGCTAGCCGTTCCGTCATTAATATGAGAAGAAGGGGTCGGGGAAATAGCTCGCTTTCCGAACCACCTTTCTCTAATGAAATAACGGAACCGCCATTTTTTTATTCCACAATCGGGAGGCTTTCGTTGAATAAGATAAGAAAAAGAAACGCTCTGAGCTTTTTCCCCTCAGAGCATTTTTGCTAATTATAATGTTTTTTACCTTGTCAATTAAGTTGGTGATTCTGTTGTTGTCTTACAATCTAATTGCAACTTTGCACTTCAAAACCGAACACGTTACCTCAGTAGAGAACACCCATGTCTTAGACTTTAAACTGACTGACCTGTTTAGTTAACTGTTCGGATAGCTGTGCTAATTCATCTGCACTGTGAGATACTTCTTCCATCGAACTATTGGACTGTTGAGCAGATGCAGCAGCTTGCTCGACCCCTGCGGCTGACTCCTCAGAAACGGATGCAATCTCTTCTATTGAAGCATTCATATCGTTACTATTTCCTACAATGGTTTCTAAGTTAGTTGAAATGCTTTGTACCTTATTGACCACCTCAGATACGGATGCATTAATCGTTTCAAAAGTTTCACCTGTAACTTCAATTTGTTTTGTACCTTCGCCCACTTCTTTGTATCCGTGCTCAAGGGAATCAACCATAGTACCTGATTGAGACTGAATGTTCTGTACAATTTCGGTAATATCTCCAACAGAGTGAGTCACCTGTTCAGCAAGTTTTCTAACTTCATCAGCAACTACCGCAAATCCTTTACCGTGTTCTCCGGCTCTTGCCGCTTCGATCGCTGCATTTAGTGCTAATAAATTTGTTTGTTCAGCAATACCCTCAATCACCTGTACAAGTTTTGAAATTTCTTTGGATTGTTGATCTAATCCTTTTACTTTTTCAACTGCATCTTTAACGATTTCATCAATGTTATGCATTTGTCCTATCGATGTTTTCATCAATTGTCTTCCTTCTTCTGTCATGGAAAGAACTTCAGTTGTCGTTTCGGAAACAGATTTCCCATTTCGATTTGCTTCTACAATTTGCTGAACAAATTCACTCATTTTATCCGTTAAGTCGGTTGCCCCATTTGCCTGGGATTCTGCGCCTGCAGAAAGTTCCTGCATGGTGGAAGCAATTTGATCACTGCCTTCTTTTACTTCATTCGCCGACTGAGTCAACTCTTCACTCTGGCTAGAAACACGATCAGACGTATAAGATACGTGATGAATCACTTCATTTAGTGATCGCTGCATTTCGTTAATCGCTTCAGCAAGCTGGCTAACTTCATCCTTAGATTTTACGATAATTTCATCTTGGCTTATATCGCCTTCTGCAATTTCCTTCATACGATCAACAACTCTTTTGATAGGCTTCGTTATGCTATTAGCCATGAGAAGAGCTGAAACAATGCCAACTATAACAACAGCAATAGAGATTATTATACCGATCGTCACCATATTCTCACCACTTTGAAGAACAGTCTCTCCCTCTTCCTGAATCATATCCTCTCTTGTTAATGCCATCTCTTCAAATCCATCCATCACTTCACGACCTAATGGCGTGACAGTATCTTCTAAAGCAGCTAATGCCGCCTCTTCATTACCGTTGTCGTAATTTGTAAATACTTCACTTTCTACAATCTCTCTCCATTCAACACTTCTTGCCACCAAATCTTGGGCTTGTTCTGAATCTGAATGGGCTAGCAGATCTTCTTGAATACCTTTACTCTCCTCAGTATATTCATTAAATCTTTCTAGATAGCTTTGGTCACCAAATAGAACATAACCCCTAGTTAATGCAATTCGTTGAGCTAGATTAAACGCCAGTTTTTCGTCAGCGATCAATAAAGGTAACTGCTCATTAACAATATTTTCCGTGTCTCCATTTGATTTAGAAGTAGCAAAATAATTAAATCCAGCTAAAATAACAGTTAATAGTATAACTGCGGAAAACCCTAGTAAAATCTTAATCCGTATACTTTTCATATGTCTCCCCCTAATAACCTCAGTAGATTCTAATCTCTGTTGCTCTTATATCGGCTAAAAGATACATTTTTGAAGGTTTAGTAGAACTTTATAACTATTATATTTGTCCCCTGTAACGGATTAGGATCTAAATTAAAAAACATCCCTACTTTTCAAAAGTAAAGATGTTTTCAGAAAAAATAACGATCACAGACCTTATACCTTTCCTTATTAGGGGGATGATGGTGTTTTATCTTTAGATGACTAAAAAATCAATTTTTCTCATTATTAGATTTGGATAACCTATTCGATTCAGTTACTAACGGTTCCGTTTATCTCGATGGGGTAAGAGAGGGAAAGCGAATCACTCTGCTGAGACATGGTGCCGTTCCAAACTTAATCCATTAATGGAAACCCAAAAAAAGACTATGATCCCCTGCCAAATGCAGAAACATAGTCTTTTCAAATTCTATCAATATGTGCGAACTGGCTCAAATCCATGGATAATAGCTAATAAAAGTCAATCCTTCAGCTTCTCAAGGGCAGGATTCATAGTCTCTTTTAACGTTTGAATACTGTGGTCAAATTTCTGCTGTTCTTCATCTGTTAACTCCATTTCTAAAATTTCACGAACTCCTTGTCGGTTAACGATCGTCGGCACCCCAGCATAGACGTCATGTCCACCATATTCTCCATTTAAATTCGCGCTAACAGTGAGAATGCTATTTTCATTTCCAAGAATGGCTTTTGTAACACGGACGAGACTCATAGCTATTCCGTAGTGGGTTGCACCTTTTTTCTGGATAATATGATAGGCTGCATCTCTCACATTTTCAAACAGATCCTTAAGGTCTTCAGCACGATAAGCATCCTTCATTTCTATATATTTAGAAATAGGTACACCGCCAATCGTTGCATGACTCCAAACAGGAAGCTCTGTATCTCCATGTTCGCCAATAATATATGCGTGGACATTTTGCGTAGCGACATTAAAGTAGTCACTTAGCATAAAGCGAAACCTTGCCGTATCTAAAGTGGTTCCACTGCCAATCACCCGTTCTTTAGGCAGTCCACTAAACACTTGGGTTGCTTGAGTTAATATATCCACAGGGTTTGTTGCAATTAAGAAAATCCCATCAAATCCACTCTTCATTACGTCGCCAACAATACCTTTAAATATTTTCATGTTTTTCTCAACGAGGTCTAAACGGGTTTCCCCTGGCTTTTGGTTTGCTCCTGCACAAATACAAACAATGTCAGCATCTACACAATCACTATAATCGCCATACCAAGTATTTGTTGAAGAAGGAGAGAAAGCTTTCCCATGATTTAAATCCATTGCATCACCAATTGCTTTTTCTTTATCTAAGTCAATAATCACTAATTCTTCGGTAACAGCTTGGTTTATTAACGCAAAGGCATAACTGCTACCTACAAGACCTGCTCCTATTAATACAACCCGATTAACTTTTTCTTTTCTAGGCGTTTTCATAGTGACCACTCCTATCAGTATGTTTGTGAATCACTTCACATTTATATTGTGCAACAATTCACAAACTTTATCAACCTTTTTTTGAAAAATCTCTCTGTTACATAAAATAATGGCGGGGCTATGGAACTAAAATCCCCATGAAAATGTTTCACGTGAAACATTTTTTTATAAGAAGGTACTCCATTTCTCCTATAGCGAAGCAAGAACGCCTAAATAAATACGACGAATCACTTTCATTGTTGAGCGACTTCCTATCTGATGACAAATTTCAAAGAAGGCATGGACCTGATTCAATTAGTATTTTCAGCAACCATTCCTTCAAGTTGACCACGACCATGTCTTCCACCATGGTAGCCTTGTTCTCTCAATTTAAAGTGGTTATGTACCCTCCATATGGCATGGGGGAAGGTCCCCCGACCCCATTCCTCTGTTTTCATTACGGAACCGTTCTTCACTCGGGAAAATACTTACATTAAGGTTTTACAAAGCATCAGCTACATATCCTCTACGATAATATATGTGGCCTTCACGGGACCATGCACTCCAACGATCAAATTCATCTCAATGTCAGCGCTGTTACTCGGTCCTGTGACAAAACTTACACACGACGACACAGGGTTTCCTTTCAATTCTTCTGAATGAATCAGATGGCCAGCTTGGGTCATACGCTGAACGAGTGTGTTTTTTGGAATAATAGCAATAAATGTCTCAGGTAACAGGCTAATCGAACGGCCATTGTAGCGATCGTTAAAGAGCGCCACGGTTCCCGATTCTGCAAGCGTTAGGTCGCTAAACACAATGCCCGCTCCTGCTTTTTCTGCAAAATTGACGTTCTGGCGTCCTTTATGTTCATCCCATATATGGACATCATATCCTTCTAGACCTAATTGCTTGTAAAACTTGCCCATACCACTTTCTAGATTACGAGGGCCACCTGCCGCTACTACCCGGTGTGCACTATACCCGTCAAGTACTGTATAAACGGTTTCTGGCAGTGTCTCAAGCGTTGCTTTTTCAATGCTTGTATGGATTACCTGGCACTGCTTTTCTAATACATCAACAAGTTCATCTGCTGTCGCGCCAGCTAGCACACGTTCCTGCGGTTTTACCGAATACGTTGGCGATTCGACCTGTGTGCGCCTTGGACGTCCAAGCTGCTCTGCTACCCCATCTAAAAAACTTTCGCGGTGGTGGATTGTCATTCTTTTGGCCTCCTCTTTTCTCGTTCTTTGTACCAGTTCCGGAAATTTTGCCGAGCAGGAGCCGGGAAATCTCGGGACGCTGTCCATCCCTTTAGCGGTCCTGGACCATTTTTGATGAAGTCATCCTCAGTCCATGGCTTAAGAGCCGTATGTGCCATTTTTGTACTCAGCTTGTAGGCAGCTGAAGTTGAAGCCCATTTAGCATAGCCTTTCATCATTATGCCCTCGGCTTTTGAACCCATGTTTTCTCGTTCCACAATAATTTCACGATGCCGAATCAAGTGTTCATGGAGTGGAATCTTCACTGGGCATGCCTCTGTACATGCGCCACACAATGTGGAAGCATATGGCAAGTCCTTGTGATCTTCATAACCATCAAGCAATGGAGTGAGCACAGCGCCAATTGGTCCCGGATAAATAGAGCCATATGAATGACCGCCGACGTGTCGATAAACTGGACACGCGTTTATACAAGCTGCACAACGAATGCAATGCAATGCGGATTGAAATTCCGTTCCGAGGATTTTCGAACGACCATTGTCAACGATAACCAGATGGAAGTCTTCTGGACCGTCCACTTCATCTTCTAGTCTCACACCCGTTAATGCGGTAATATAGCTTGTTAACTTTTGCCCCACTGCCGCACGGGTTAGCAAACTAACGACAACCTCAAGATCCTCCCATGTTGGGACAATGCGTTCCATGCCCATTACTGAAATTTGAGTCTCAGGCAATGACGTGGCCATCCGCGCATTCCCCTCATTTGTAACCAGCGTGACAGCGCCAGATTCAGCGACCGCAAAATTGCAACCTGTCACACCAATATCAGCAGAAAGGAAGTCCTTTCGCAGTTGTTCTCGAGCAAACGCTGCCAACTCCACTGGATCATCCGTTCCTGTATAACCCTTTTTCTCTACGAACGTCTCACGAATTTGTTCTTTATTTTTGTGTAGGGCTGGGGTGACGATGTGAGAAGGAAGATCTTCATCCAGTTGCAAAATCCATTCCCCTAAGTCGGACTCCACCACTTCACATCCACTTTCTTCTAGCGCTTCATTTAAGCCAATTTCTTCAGTGACCATCGATTTTGATTTGACGATTTTTTTCGCTTCTTTTTCGCGGGCGACTTTCTGAACGTATTGATTCGCTTCCTCTGCTGTTTTTGCAAAAAAGACGTTTCCACCGCGTTTTTCCACTTGTTCACTCAACTGGTGTAAATAATAGTCAAGGTTCTCCATCGTATGGCTACGAATCTCTTCACCAAGTGTCCGCCAGTCTTCCCAGTCGCCAAGCTCCTCTGCCGCTTTTAGCTTTCCTGAACGGAACCGCCCTTGAGCTGAAGAAACGGCTTGGCGCATAAACGTATTGTCGATGCCATCCTGAATCCGTTCTGCATACGTCTTTTTGCCAATCTTTATGCTCACATCTTTCCTCTCCTTTCTACTGACTGTTTAATACTTGAGCAATATGGAGAACTTTGACATCCTGATCGTTACGCCGCAAACGTCCACCCATGTTCATAAGGCAGCCCATATCACCACCAATTAAATATTGGGCTTTCGTCTCTTTGATATGCTGGCTCTTTTCTTGCACCATCTGCCCAGAGATTGCAGCATTTTTCACTGCAAACGTTCCACCAAATCCACAGCAATCTTCTTTTAAAGGAAGATCAATAATCTCAAGACCCTTTACATTTTCGAGTAAAATTTTCGGTGCATCTTTGACTCCAAGCAAGCGCGTCATGTGACAGGATGGATGGTATGTGGCCGTTCCTTGAAAAGTTGAACCAACGTCCCTTACACCTAAGACATCAACGAGAAACTGCGTCAGCTCATACGTCTTTTCATATAAGTCTTCTGCACGCTCTTTCCATTCCTGATCATCATGAAACACCTTTGAATACTCCCTTAACATATGGACACACGAACCCGATGGCCCAACAACATACTCACTTGCTTCAAATGCTTGAATCATCTGCTTCATTGCCTGCTTTGCTTCTTTTACATACCCACTGTTATAGGCCGGTTGCCCACAGCATGTCTGTCCCTCAGGGAACTCTACCTCACAACCAAAACGCTCAAGTAACTCAACCGTATCTTTTCCGACTTCTGGCGTAATCGTGTCACACAAGCACGTAATAAATAGAGAAACTTTCACCTTTCCACCTCTCCCTTTTAGTTGACTACAACTCTAAATAAACTGCTAACAACTGTTCTACATTAGCTAAATGCTCATACATCGCCTGCCGTGCCCGTGTCTCATCACGATCAGACACCGCTTCAAAAATCTTCCGGTGCTCTTTAAGCAGCCGCTCTGCCCCTTCTTCTGTATGAAGGAGTTTCCGTGTTTCCCTCATCGCCTGTACCATAATATCTGCCACACTTTTCATCAGTTGGGTAAGCATTTGATTATGGGTTGCCTGAACGAGAGCAACATGGAAATCAAGGTCCGCCTGCTCTCCAAGTTCACCATGCCCCTTCGCCTCTTCCATCGCAACTAAAGCGTCCTCCATCGGCTTTAAGTCATCCTTTGTATAATGATGCGCCGCTGATTCAGCAGCTCCGACCTCAAGAATATGACGGACCTCAAGCAAATCCTTCAAGTCATTACGTGTCATTAAAAAAGCAACTGATACAGGCAGCGAAAACCTCGTTGCATCGAAAGCCTTCACATATGTTCCCTCGCCTTGATACATTTCTAAAATCCCCATTGCCCTTAGTGCACTTAACGCCTCGCGAATCGCCGACCTGCCAACATTAAAGCTCTTTGCCAAATGCTCCACGCTATCAAGCTTATCCCCAGGCTTTAACTCTCCTTTTTTTAATGAATCTAGCAGCACATCAGCTACCTGTTCATAAATTTTCTTAGAACGAACTGGTTGATATTCCATGATGACGATCTCTCCTACCTATTAAACTATGGTCATCAGATGACCTGATTTATATAATTGTAAGCCTTTTCAGTGAGAATTACAAGCATTTAAAAAACTGCAGAGTACTTCCATAACGAGTTAAATATATAGATTGTGGACGATTACAATTAAACTAACGAAACCGTATTGTTGAAGACTTGAATTCGAGATGTTTATGTGAATGTAGGGGCTGCGGGAAACGGTTCGCCCCTTTACCATATAAGTGTCTCGATAGCCCTTCAAGAAAAGGCAGCCATTCCTAAGTTTGCATGCAAATCTTGATAGCGGGCGGTCCTATTAAAATCCTTGATATAGAGAGGTTCATTGCAATAGAACACGGATAGTGGAAGATGATCCTTCTGGGAAAGGGGTTCGTTTCTCACACATCGAATGGGGGCTTGGGAACCTCCCCGTTTACTAGCCACCCACTCCCATCTATGAATAGCCTACAATTTGAAGAACCCATTACTGAGGTTTCCGTCTGCCTCACAATGGCAAGGAGGTCCGGGAAATCGCGAGACTCCACTTTTAAAAGCGGAGGCGCCTTGGTCAGCGGCGTATGGACTTTAGTTGAAGAAGAAAATATAAAGAAAAACGGTTGGATATTTTAATATCCAACCGTTTTTTCTTTACCAATTGTAATGTTATTTAGTATGTTAATTGGTTCCATAATTCTGTTGCTATTTTTCCCTCTACATATGTTTTTGTACTCCATAACCGAACTATTTAGTACTTCCATAAACAGTTTTTCGTAAAATGTAACTAAAGCCAACCTATCTTCCTTCTCATTTGAAATAGACCTACTTGACTGGTTTTACATGAATAGGCTAAGCAGCAGTGCCACAACCCCTGCTACAGCTCCATACAATAATGCAGGACCGAGCGTTTTCCGAATGATGTCGCCCTCTTTTCCAGAGAGGCCAACAACAGCACCTGCTGCCACAACATTATGAACACAAATCATATTACCTGCAGAAGCACCAATCACCTGAAGAGAAAGAACCGTATTAACATCAAGTCCTGTTCCATGTGCGATAGTGTATTGAATTGGAGAAAACGTTAATGTTGAAACCGTCGCACTTCCGGTAATGAAAGAACCTAACTCCCCTAAAAATGGAGCAACAAGCACCCACATGGGCCCAAAACTCCCCGCTAACGTTTGTGCAATGTATTCAGGCATGCTCATAAGATCGACTCCATTGAAGCCTGAGTTTGTGAACACTTGAACAAGAGCAAGCGTAGCAATAAGTGCAACCGCTGCATCCTTCATTGATTGAACGGATTCTTTAGACGCTTCCGCAAAATGACGGAAAGAAGTACGTTGTAAAACAATCGCTAGTAATGCAGCTACGACGAGTACCGCCCCCGGTGAATAAAGGACCTCCCAACTTGACGAAATCCCTTCTACTCCAAGTATGTTAGTCCACGTCAAATCAATCCAGTTCATCGTGGCATTTTTTACGAAAGGAATAATTCTTGTCACCAATAATAAAGCCACAATAATTAAGTAGGGGGACCATGCCATAAGCAGTGACATAGAAGGTTGCTCCTCTACTTTCACTGCGTCATCAGACAAAGCATCTTTCCATGCTGATTTTGGTAAAAGGAATCCTCTCTTAGCAGAAGTCGTTGCCACAACAAGACCAGTAAGCGAAGCTAATATTGCGACAAACTCATGACCAAATAACGTTGCATATATAAAAGCAGAAGTTGTATATATAATCCCGACAAAAAATGCCCATGGAAATAATTCAAATGCATCCTTCATGCCTTTCTTTTTACCAAAAAACAATGTTAAAACAACCACTAATACGAAAGGAATAAATGTCCCCGTAAATAAATCCAAGAATGCCACTTGTGCGCCAATTTCTTGATATAACGGGACACCAGCATTCGGTAAGTTGCTCAACCCTATTTGAATCGGTGTTCCAACAGCTCCATAAGAAACAGCCGAACTATCTGCAATCAAGGCTAGCGATGCTGCTGCCATTGGCGTGAAACCAAGAGCTACCATCAATGGGCCAGTTACCGCAGCCGGCGTACCAAACCCAGACGCTCCTTCAATAAGTGATCCGAACAAAAAAGCAACGATGATCACCTGCACACGCATATCTGCGGAAATACTACGGAACCCTTGATTGATCCGATCCACAGCCCCCGTCCGCCTAAGCGTATTCAACAGTACAATGGCCCCAAATAAAATAAATAAAATTGTTAGCGTTTTATGTGTTCCTTGTAGAACAGAAGCAACGATGACCTTCCCATCCATCCCCCATACAAAAAATGCTAAAGTAAGAACAATTAAAGCACTCAAGAACATTCCTTTTTTTGCTGACATTCTTAAAAGAACGAGAAAAACGAACGGTGTGATGATTGCACTAAACGCTACTAACAACAGCATAAAAACCCCTCCTATTGCACTATTTCCTCTCATGGAACGAAAGTCATCAGATGACCTGATTAATTTCATTGTAATCCTTTTCATAAAATAAGGCAATTAAATAGGAATTAGTAGTTTCAGATATTGATTTACAGTATGGGAGTGTTGATTGGATAGAGTCTCTGCTCACTTTCCACGGACGAAAGTAGCAGGAAGCGAACTTACTGTTATATATCCATCACTAATGTAAGTCGTGCGTATGACAGATAAGGAACTTTAAGCTAATCGTTTTGGAATTTAAAAACTTTATATTAAAACTGCGGAGTGATTTGATACTATTCTAGGTTTCTTTTAGTTATTCACTCGAAGATTAACTTTTTAACACCTGTGAAACAAAATTCAGACTTGTTTAAAGCACATACCAAATCAATGTTAAAACAAGTATAGAGGTGGTGAAGCAATGTACTTAAGTTAATTTGGCAGGATTGTTGAAGACTAGATTCCTAGATGATTGTGTGGCTGTTCCGTCATCGGTATGAGAGAAGAGGGACGGAACATCTACGAATCTAAGAAGTCGGCACGTAGCTCTTGTTATAACAGCATATTTATCCTCTATTTTCATTATGGAGGCCCTTATTCGGGTCCGTTTGTGATCAAGCAGAGAGGGGCGGGAAAAGCGGACTAGACGAGCCCCACAGAGCAAAGTGAGGCCAAGTCTTTACAAAGAAAAATACAATGAGACCACCCACTATATCAGTGATCCCATCGACTTTGCCTTCTTTATATTGATTGATTTAGTTATTGTTCTCTTATATTACGTTTTTCAGTTGCCTTAGCAAAGCTCGAGAAGACTCGGCGTCTGCCCGTAGAAAGCGAGTCGTTTCCCATCCCCATTCTCCGATGAAAAGCAACGGAGCCACCATTCTTTTATTGAATAATCCGAGGCCTTAAGCGATATGCATGAAAGCACCTTCCAGCACAATTCTCACTCATAGGGAATGCTTTTTCACTTGAATCACCGCATCTGATGTTTCCGTTCTCCTTACGAAAGCAAGAAGGTCCGGGAAATCGCAAGACTCCTGTGGGATGAACATGATCGGTGAGATCCCGCAAGGCGTAGCCTAAGGAAGCTCACCTCATGCCCACGGAAAGCGAGTGATTTCCCGGACCTTCTAACGCCATCCTTGGTATCGGAAACCACCGGAATATCTGAAGTTGAGCCTTTCATAATCTTGGGCTATAGATGCACTGTTGCTATCGCTTGTACTAGCGGGCAGTTATCTCTAAGGAAAGCTCATTCCGAGTCATGGTGGTTCGCACTTGAAGATGTTTCCGTTCTCCTTACGAAGCAAGAAGGTCTGGGAAATCGCAAGACTCCTGTGGGATGAACATGATCGGTGAGATCCCGCAAGGCGTAGCCTGAGGAAGCTCAACACATGCCCACGGAAAGCGAGTGATTTCCCGGACCTTCTAACGCCATCCTTTGTAACGGAAACCATCGGAATGTCTCAAAGTTGAATAAGATAGTTAAAAAGTTCCTAGGACAACATCCCAATTTTCATCCATAGAATAGGCTAATGAGGGTAGTTTTAGAAAGGAGTTCAACAAATGTATCATCATCAAAATTCGGATCAACTAGCATGGGAAGCTGCGAAATACGATTTGAAGGCAAACTATTATAAATACACCAACCCTCAAAAGCATATCTATTATTATCAAAAGCATCTCGAGTGCATACAGAGACTTATGGATGAACGCCAGAACGGGATGCCTGGGATGAATGGAGAAACGATGGTTCGCGTCCTTCACGCGTCCCCCAATGCACAGGCAGTCGATATTTATGTAAACGGTCAACAAATTTTACAGGGCGTTTCTTATAAACAAAGCAGCGAGTATTTAAGGGTACCTGCTGGTCAATATCAAATTGACATCTACCCTGAAGGCCAAACCAAGAAGCCTATATTATCACAAATGGTTGAAGTCGAGTCTGGCAATATGTATACAGTAGCCGCTGCAGGAACAGTTGATAACTTACAGCTGATTCCTGTCATCGATAGCGAAAGCGTATCACCAGGAAAAGCAAAGATTCGTTTCTGGCACTTGTCACCGAATGCACCATCTGTTGATATCGCCATTAAAGGAGGCGAGGTCCTGTTTAGAAATGTGCCATTCGGAAAAGCAACGCGATACCTTACTTTATCACCAACAACAGCTGATTTAGAAGTACGTGCAGCTGGTTCCAATCAAGTCGTGTTAAATGTTCCAAATGCAACATTAAATCCTAACCAGGCTTACACTGCTGTTGCCGTCGGTTTTACCGAACAGAACCCTCAACTAGAGGCCATATTTATCAAGCCTTAAATAGATTTAAAACATGGGTCATTACTTGTAAGTAGTTCGGTTTTGGGGTGCCAAAACGTATTTAGAATGGAAATTAGCAACAGAATTATAGAACCGATTAACGCACTAGATACATTACAATTGGTAAAGACAAACGCTCGGATATTAAAATATCCAAGCGTTCTGTTTTATATTTTCTTATTAAACTAAAGCCCTAGATTATGAAATACTCAGCTTCGAGACATTCCGGTGGTTTCCGTTACAAAGGATGGCGTTTGCCTCGAGAATCGTGTGGGGTAAGGCTTTATTCTATAGCATAGATACGACGCATTCTCCTATGCCGGGGGTTCGTTCATCCATGTCGAATGGGGTAGGAGGTTTGCCAGTTCCCCGCAGGAAAGCGAGGTGTTTCAAAGCCATCCCTATCCCTTATATGGTAACGAACCCCCATGATCTCGGAATCGTTCGTAAAACCTGAACTTTAACCATGATATTAGCACTCGTTTTAACATAAGAATTCAAGTGATGACAATAAGTTGTGTCATCTCACTAAAAGGGGAGGTGAACTCCTATACTAATTTGCTTTATTTTATATTTTGTACTCTATAACTGAACCCGATAAAATGAGTAGGAGTGAATAAAAATGCCGATAATCCGTAATTCCCATTTGATTTATACCGTACAACCAGGTGATACACTATACTCCATCGCCAATAAGTTAGGAAGCACGATTCCTCTAATTGAACAATCAAACGCACTTTATCCCCCGATAACCGATCCAGGCCTAATCTATCCAGGGCAAGTACTTATCGTATCAAAGTTAGGTGGCCATCAAGTCAAACAAATCGTTGCACCTGGAGATTCTCTTTATCGATATGCCCAGAGATATTCGACTAACCCTGATTCACTTCAAGGCATCAACCCTCAATTAGGTGATCCCACTTTCGTTTATGTTAATCAAGCCTTACTCGTCCCTGCCTTCGTTTACGAAGTAGCCCAAAGAGATACGCTCACTAAAATCGCAAACCGGTTCGGCCTTTCTCTAACTGCTTTATTAGAAGCCAACCGTGAGCGACCTGGTTTGTCCCCTGATGTCATTTATCCAGGATTTCGATTGATTATTCCCCTTCCATCCTCAGCAAATATAGTTGTTTTTCGTCCACTTCCGAGCACAACACTTCGTGAAGGTCAAAGATTACGAGGGTTTGCCCGCGCCTTTGAAGGTACGGTACTTTACCGCATCATCGATGATAATGATCAAGTAGTGACAAAAGAAAAGTCAATGCAAGCCTCTGCCGGTGGGCCGGCTTTTGGATCCTTTTCAACTTCAATTAATTTTGACCGTTCCCCCTCTACTACTGAAGGTGAAATCTGGGTGTACACGAGAAGTGCAAGAGACGGCAGTATTCAAGATTTAGTTCAAGTGAAAGCTTTGTTTGAATAGATTGTATTTAGCCAAACAATAAAAGCTGAAAAGGAAGAGTTTCCTTTTCAGCTTTTATCTTCTATGATCAATCCTTATGACTGCCTCTACGAATAACCGCGATAACCACTAGGCCCAAGACAACAATCACGCCTATACCTACGACTATGATATTGGATAGGTTAGGGGCATCAGCTTCCACCACTACATCTGTACTTCCCGTCGGATTAATCTCCCACGTTAACACCTTACCATCGACTTCATCAGCATTATGTTCTTTTGCTTTCACAGGTAAATCAAGCGTGAATGTAAAATCCATTTGGTCGGCAATCATACCTTCCATACCACCTAAAGACTCTGAGTTTTCAAGATCTATTTCACCTTCTAAGGTATAAGTGGTCGTGAAGAAACCTTCACTAACATTCATATCCATTGGGTTGCTTTCTTCATTTCCTTCTGACTCCGAATTTTCTTCGCTGGCTCCATCAGTTTCCGGGATCACTGTCATTTGACTAACATCGTCAAATTCTTTTGTTGCTTTAAAGCCTGTATAGCCATCTTCGTTAAATTTTTCAACCATATACCCTTGTGTTTCAAGCTCATCATTAGAGGATGAAAGGGTATCCTCCCCGCTTCCCCCAAACTGTTCATAGTTATCTTCCTCTACCCCTAATGTTATGGTATTTACACCACTTCCGTCTTTGTTGATTTTCACACCAAAGTCCCCTTTGACGCAGCCTGTCAAGATGAAAATCAATGATGCACACAAAAATAGTAAGTTTTTGTTCATATATAAATCTCCCTCTACTTATCTAGAAAATACAAATAATCTTATGTTATGTACCATGAACATATTACGAGAAATCGTACCATAAATTTTTCCAAAAGGTAACCAGTTACCCCAAAAAACCAACCTTTTTATAATTAGTTCAGACGGAGCAACAAAGATATGTAAAACACAATGGAGCAATGTCAAAGTTCTCAGTCCCCACTTTTAAAAAAGTGGAGAACGGAACTTATTAATATTAATCTTCATCCCCAGAACCTGGAACAATTCCTATTAATTGAGCAATTGAATAGATCCCTTCACGATCAGGTCCTCCAGATAGCTCAAGTACAAAAGTAGCACAATTAACCTCTACTACTGTTCCTCTAATATTTGGCGGCCGTCCAGCCGGCGGGGTTGCAGCTGTAATTATTTCAATTGTTTCACCTTTTTTCTTCGCCTTTTTTAAAGCTTTTCTTAATTCTCTCAAGTTTCCATTTAAAGCAAACATTAATCTCACCTCCTATTATATATAATTCAAATAAGGAGTAGATTGGAAGGGCGAGATGTATAGTTTTTTAATAAATGGATGATAGATATGAACTTATTCCACTATTAAAGTAGGCTGTTTTTAAGGATAAGATTGATAGTTTTCCAGAGTCTAGGGACGAGGTATCCTTGTTTTGATCAATGACATTTGTCGACTTCCTTTTCCTCCTGTGCACGGAAAGCGAGCGATTTCCCGGACCTTCTAACGCCATCCTTGGTAACGGAAACCACCGGAATGTCTCGAAGTTCAGTCTTCCATAATCTAGGGCTTCAGTTTAACAAGAAAATGAATTCTAACTTTCTCTTTCCACACCCTCTGCTTCTGTTACAAGTCGCCTTTCTAATCTTCATATTTCACACTATTTCGTATAATAAAGGCGTAATCCTTTTGAAATTACGCCTTGGTTGGTATTAATTATTTAATTTCAACTTAACAAATTTTCTTTTTCCAACTTGCACAATAATTCCATCAATAACTTGAACTGTTGTTAATGGATCAATTATCTTTTCTTGGTTTATTCGAATACCACCATTCTTTATCATTCTCCTCACTTCACTCTTGGAAGGTAACAAATCAAGTTCCGTTACTAGATCTAATATACCGATGCTTAATTCTTTACCCCAAACTACTTCGGGCACCTCTTCAGGCATTTTATTTTTTTGAAATATATTAGCAAAATTAACCTGACTTCTTTTGGCTTCTTCTTTGTCATATAGCATCTCAACAAAAGAATGTGCTAAGCGAATTTTTGCATCTTTGGGGTGAAGTATACCGTTTTCAAGTTGAGTTCTTATTTGGGACACCTCATCTATAGTAAGGTTTGAAGTTAATTCAAAATATTTAATAATAAGTTCATCTGGAATAGACATCGTTTTGCCAAATATGTCGTTTGGGCTTTCATCTATTCCAATATAGTTGTCCTTAGATTTTGACATCTTCTCAATTCCATCTAGTCCTTCTATTAAAGGTAGAAGTAAAACAACTTGTTTTTCCTGACCAAATTGTTCCTGAACTTGACGACCGAATAGCACATTAAATTCTTGATCAGTCCCACCTAATTCAATATCTGATTCTAAAATATGTGAATCATACCCCTGCATAACTGGATAGAAAAACTCATGAAGGTAAATAGGTTTGTTTGATTGGTATCGATGATGAAAGTCTTTTCTTTCTAGCATACGAGCAACAGTAACATTACTCGCAAGTTGAATTACTTCAGTGAAATCCACTTTGGATAACCATTGAGAATTATAGTGGAGTTCTACTGCGTCTATATCTATTACTTTTCCAAATTGTTCATAGTAAGTTTTCGCATTATGACGTACTTCTTCATCTGTAAGAGCCTTTCTTGCTGTAGCTTTCCCAGTAGGATCTCCAATTTTACCTGTGAAATCACCTATAATGAGTTGAATCGTATGGCCGAATTGTTGAAATTGTTTCAATTTATTCAAAACAACTGTATGACCAATATGCACATCTGGTGCAGTTGGATCCAGTCCTAATTTCACCTTAAGAGGTTGGTTCTTTTTTATAGACTTAGCGATTTTGTCTTTAAACTCTTCTTCAGGAGCAATAGTATCTACTCCATAAGATAGTACTTCATACTGATTTTGAAGTTCTATTTGTTGTTCTTTATTTAATTGATCTACATATTTCATATATTACCCCCCTTTTTAAAATACAAAAAGGCACGCCCCTACCATGGGACGTGCCTTTATCACGCGTTACCACCCAAGTTAAAGAATGAGATTAACTCTTCTTTCACTCAAAAAGATATCGGGTTTACCGTCTAATACTACTAACTATTAAAGAATTCGTATCAGAAGCTCAAGAAAGTAATTCATACAAATATATGTATCGATTCACAGCACCATCGACTCTCTGAAACATTGATATTTATACTACTTAGTTCCATCATTGCAACTTTTATTAAATTTAGAATAATATTACTTTTATTTTTGGGGTCTGTCAAATTTTAGTTTTATACAATTCCATTAAAATTATCTACCATTCATTGATTTCTGTTCAACCAATATACAGGGTGTATATAGCATTTAATATATGTAGATTTTGACAGTATGATCATTATATTTAATGTATAATTAAGATATGTATTTATTGCATAATGAGGTGTTTTTATTTAACAAGGCAGGATTGGGAAGATTCAATTCCAAGATTGTGTGGTTGTTCAGTCATCGGTTTTTATATTGGAGGCAGGCCCACTACATGAAAAATAAAGCAGGGAGGGCGGGAAAAACGGACCTTCTTGTTATTGAACAATCAGCTCCTTAAAGTAAAAGAAGTAACCTGGATGATTGAAGAATAATAAAAAAAATATAAAGGAGATCACTATGACAATCACCAATAAACTGAAACTCGAACAATACAACAACTTGGCCGTGATCAATCAACCACATGACTATGACGTTTTTACAGAACAAGCTACCAATCTATCTAGCAAACATGATGCGATATTTATCTTCGTAGAAAACGTTGAAGAAATGGTTACCCATACAGAACGGATCGCAGCAGATCAACTACTTCTTGAAAAAGGCTATCTCTTTTTTGCTTACCCGAAAAAAGGCAATAAACGCTATGAAACCTATATCCATCGAGATGAAATTTTTCCGGCTATGAAGATTGAGAAAGACGGTTACATAAGGGGGAGTGACATCAAATTCTCGCGGATGGTTAGTATGGATGACGTCTTCACAGTAGTCGGATTAAAGCGTCAGAAAAAGAAAACATCGAAGTCTCCAGCAGCGAGTCAATGTGTGGCCGATTATGAGGAGAATGTAAAGGATATAGAAGGATTATTAAGTAAACATTCGGAAGAACTTGCCTTCTATCAGAATTTAACACCAGGCTATCAGAAAGATTGGGCTCGTCACATTTTCTCCGCTAAACAGCAGAAAACGCAGGACAAACGTCGCGAGCAGATGATCGATATTTTGTCGCAAGGATACAAATCTTTAGATCTATATCGACAAAAGAAAAAATAAGAGCCCGTTCGTTGATTTTATCGGGCTCAGTAAATTAAGAAGTCATTGTTCACTTTTACGACCTATCCCCTCATGCCTTCCTAGCAACCACCTGAATAACATGACCAAGTCCTGTATGCCGATCACCTTCACGACGAGTGGCTTCTCCGTAATAAAAATGAATAACCAGGATACCGGCCAGCCAATCTAGTACATCTGCGGGATGATAAAGCAATTCCTTTGATGGCGGGCCACCCGTACCATATTCCAGTTGCTCTTCGGAATACACTTCAAACATCACCAAACCGCCTGACTTTACGGAATCAAACATGTTCTCTATCAAAAATGGCTGGTCCGATTTCGGCACATGACCAAACACCATTACCGCCGCATCATTTTCCTGCTGTCCCACACGTTCTTTCGTCAAATCCAACTTCATAGGCGTGACCTTCACACCCTGTTCACTTGCAAGCTTCACCATCTTATCTAGACCCACCTGGGACTGATCGTATGCAGTCAATTCATGTCCAAGTCCAGCCAAATATATCGCATTACGCCCTTCACCTTCAGCAAAACACGCCACCTTTGCTCTCTCGGGCAACAACCCAGCATGATCACCCACAAACTTATTCACCTTTGTTCCATAAACAAAACCTTCTTCAGAAAAACGTTGATCCCAATGATTTTCAGACACGTTCAAACTCCTCCTTTTTAAAATACAACAAATGATTACTTATTACGTTATTCTTTCCGTTTGGATCCTCCTAATAGAGGATGTTCAAAAAGTCACCAAATGATAAGCGACGCCTCGACCTGCTTGCTTCTAATTTGGCGTCTTTTTGAACACGCACTAAAAACCGTTATCAAGAAAAGAAATTCTACTAAACATCTACTTCGACACTTGCAACCTTCTTAATAAAAACAAAAAGTACGGAGCTCCTATCACTGCTGTAAATATTCCAGCGGGTATTTCGGTAGGAGGTAGTATACCACGCCCCAATCCATCTGCTAACAACAGTAAAACCATACCGACTAAAGCAGAGGCAGGCAGTAAATAAGAATGCCGATTCCCGACGAGCTGTCTAGCTATGTGAGGTGCGATTAACCCGACAAATCCAATAGTGCCTACGACAGCAACAGAGGCAGCAGCCAATAAAACAGCGATCACTAACAAAAGGAGTCGTGCTTTACGCACCGATTCCCCAAGTCCTTCTGCGACATCATCCCCGAGACTTAATACATCAAGCTTGGAAGCTAACACAATACTAATGGGTAAAAGCACTACAATCCAAGGTAACAATAGCCATACATCTGTCCAATCTTTCCCCCATAAACTTCCCGTAAGCCAAACGAGGGCAACATTCGTTTCCAAGGGGAATTTAACCGTTAATAATTGAATCCCTGCCTGGCAAATGGCACCGAGCGCAATCCCCACTAAGGCAAGTGTAGCAGGTTGCACGCCTTGACGGTAAGCAAACATATATAAGACTGCAGTTACTACACCAGCTCCGATAAAAGCAGCGATTGGCAATCCGATCAAAGGCAACCCTGGAAATAAAATAATGACAATAACGGCAGCTAACCCTGCTCCTTTCGTAATCCCAATTACATCCGGCGAAGCAAGAGGATTGCGGATAATCCCTTGAAGGATCGCCCCTGAAACTCCTAGTCCTACGCCAACAAGCAGTGCCATAAATATCCGCGGTAATCGAAAATTCATGATGATAAAATCATTATTTCCCGTGCCCGCTCCTAAGAAATTTTGAAAGATTTCCGAGGGAGAAATATAGACAGCCCCCACACCTACAGATAAGAAGCTAAGCACCACTACAAGAATACTCAAAGCTACAAGCCATGAAATTGAATTAAATTTCTTGAGGTTCATAAGGATCGTCCCCCTCTGCGAGCTAAATAAAGAAAGAAAGGTGCTCCAATGAGTGCTGTCACGATTCCAACAGGTGACTCCGACGGAAAGGAAACGAACCTAGAAACGACGTCCGAAATATTCAATAACACTCCACCAAGTAAACCAGAAGCCGGAATAATCAGTCGATAATCCGAGCCAACAAGTTTTCGGGCAATATGTGGAACGATTAATCCGACAAATCCAATTGGTCCTGCAATAGCAACAGAAGCCCCAGCTAGAATAATCACAAGAATCGCCGTGACTATTCGAATAAGGGCAATCTTTTGACCCAACCCCCGTGCCACATCATCACCTAAGCTAAGAATCGTAAGCGAACGGGAGATCCCAAACGCAAGAACGAGTCCCACTAAGAACCAAGGCATAATAATTTGAACATCTGTCCAGTTTCTCCCATCAATCCCTCCAGCAAGCCAAAACAGAACATCCTCCGTCGACGTTTCGTTAAAAATAACAATACCTTCAATAATAGATGACAGAAACATATGGATAGTAATCCCCGATAGGGCCAATTTCACAGGCGTCATGCCACCTCCTGTAGAAGCCATATAGTAGACGATACACCCACCAAGGGCCGCTCCTACAAAAGCAAAGTAAACAATCGAAGTCGGCGAGAAATCCGGGAATAAGACAACAGTAATTACCACCATTAACGATGCCCCTGCGTTAATACCAAAAATTTGTGGAGAGGCTAAAGGATTGTTTGTAATCGCCTGCATCATCGCTCCCGCCATCGCCAAGCAAGCCCCAATAATCATACCGATAATGGCGCGGGGCATGCGGATTGAGTGAATAATCAAAGCGGGTTCACTTTCATCATGATGAAACAAATACGTAATTACGCTTAAAAAATCAATACGGTAGGCCCCAATACTTAAACTCGCTATAAAACTAACAAATAACAGCAAGATCGCTAGGACAAACGTTAACCAAATCTTATATGTATGCGATTGTTGATGTTTAAATGATGCTTGGTCTCCCATAAATACTCCTGCTTTCCGTTCGTTTTCAATCTACTCTATCACATTCTGATTTTCATATTTTCCGATCCTTGTAGTGGTTTTTGCAGTGAAAATGAGAAAGGGCTCGGTCAAAATCGACGGAGCCCTTTTAAATGTTTAAATTAATAACGTCCACAAATGGCATGTTATCTAAGTAATGCGATTACTCGTATAAGTAATTTACCGCATCTTCTAAAATTTTCTCAGATGAAATCAAACCACGAAAACGCGACCACATATTACGATCCACCTCGTATACTTCATCATTTTTCACTGCATTTACATTCTGGTAAAGCTCTTCACTTTCCCACTCATTCACGACAGTGTTTTCTCCGGTAGCCATATGGAACATAACATCAGGATTAAATTCGACTACTTGTTCCAGGTTAATTTTATTATATCGATCATCGCCATCTTGAATTGCATTCTCTAAACCGATCGACTCAAGTAATGAACCTGTGTAAGACTCCATGTTATGGGCAAAATATCCACTGTCTGCAACCACAGCAGGCAGTACCGTCCGATTCTCATCTTCTGGAACACTAGCCCGTAGTTCCTCCATTTTCTCTTCATGATCTGCTAGCACATCCTGACCTTCATCTTCCATTCCCAACGCAAGAGAAACAGTCTCAAAGCTGTCAATAATTCCATCATAATCTGCAGCTAATGACGGAAGAATAATAGTTGGAGCAATCTCAGATAACTGATCATATATATCTTTGTGACGCTTCATATCAGCGATGATCAAGTCTGGTTGAAGCGAACTAATCACTTCTAACGATGGTTGTTTACGCGTACCTACCGACGTATAATCCCCTATCTTTTCTCGAATAGGTTCAATGATCCGTTCCTCATCGTCATCATCAGCAATCCCTACAGGCGACACACCAAGAGATGCTAAATTATCGACAAAGGAAAATTCTAAGGCTACCACGTTCTCCGGTTGCCCAGATATCTCCGTTTCTCCCATTTCATGCTCAATGACACGTGTATCCTCATCTGTCGACTCACTATCTTCACTACTGTTACCATCTGATGCATTGTCCTCCCCCACTGTTCCGCATGCCGACAGAACTACGACAAAGACAAACATTAAGGACATAACAAAAAACTTCCAAACTTTCATAGCCAAACCTCCATTGTAATTGATAATCATTCTCAAAATACTCTTTCACCATCATAATCGGAAAAAGGAAGGAAGTAAAGAGGCTTAGTAAGAATATTAAAAACCTTTTTCTATCATAAAAAAAACTAACCAGACTGAATAATTATTCAGACCAGTTAGATAGATTGCTAATAGTTATTCTCTTGCCTTTTCCCAAGCTTTTCTCGACTCTTCTTCTACTTCTTCCCACGTCATATCTTCACTTAAATATTTTTGGATATTCGCTCCTAAAGTATCACCCCAAGCTCCTGGGTATCCGAGGAAGACCCACCCAATTGTATTTCCCTCAGAAGAGTACTCATAGATCTCTTTAGAAAGTGGATCAGAAATTTTAGAACTATCATATCCCTCATAAGCTGGAATAAAATTAAAGTCATTTACTACAGTTTCTTTTCCGATGTCAGATGTATACATCCAATCTAAAAAGTCTTTAGAAGCCTGTATTACTTCTTCATCGCTATTACTATTAACTCCCCAATAGTTAGGAATTCCTACAGGTATTTTCCCTTCAAACCCTTCTACAGGAATAGGAATGATTCCCATGTTACTTTCTGCGAATTCAGGATCCATTTGTTCAACAGACGGATAAATCCAGTTTCCTTGTTGGATAATCGCCACTTCACCTAATGAAAAATATTCTTCAACCTGTTGGGAATAATCCAAGCTCAATGTAGGCTGAATGGAGTAATCATTCTGCAGATCTACCATTCTTTTGAATTCTTCGCCTTTTTCAAAACTAACCGTATCTGCATTAAAGGAATCTAATACGTTTTGATTAAATTCTGGAGCGATGAATGCATTTGATAAGTGATTCCCTGGCACCCACTGCTCTTTCGCTGGAAATGCAAAAACTTCTTGAATACCCAATTCATCTTTTTGGGAATCAAGCTCTTCTACTGTACGTTCCAAGTCTTCATATGACTGAATTTCTTCAGGATCAATTCCTGCCTCACTAAATATTTCCTTATTATAAATTAACCCGTACCCTTCTTGGTTGAAAGGAAGACCTTGCACCTTGCCGTCTTTAGTCACTCCCTCTAAAGTACCTTCTAGGGCTAATTCAGCCGCCTTAGTATCTGATAAATCCGTTAAATAATCCCCATATTGCTCCGCTTCTGTAGGACCAGCGATACTGAATATTTGAGGTTCATCCCCCGCAGAGAATTTTGATTTAAGAGAGGCTGCGTAGTCAGAGCCACCGCCAACACTTGTAATTTCAATGTTTACATCAGGATTATCTTTCTCATACTCCTTAGCAAGACTCTCAAATTGATCATTAAATTCTACTTTACCTTGATAAATTTCAATATTAATTTGATCCTCTGACGAACCCGACCCACTAGAAGAAAAGGAACACCCAGCTAACAGCACACTCCCCAAAAATAAACAACTAAGAATTTTTTTATTCATGTCATACCCCTCTCAAAAATTGAATGTTTTGTCTTAATCCTACAACGCATCGAATCTAGAATTGATAATCCTAAAAAAATGTAACCGCTTTTATAAAATTATATAACATCACAGATATATGTCAATCGTTTTCACACATAAAACATATAAATTCCTATTAAACTAACAAGATTAAAAACAACCCCCCTTTAAACACTAATGATTAGTAAGTAATTATTACCTTATTTATATGAAAACGATTAACATATCATCAAGTCATTCACTTTGTTATAATAGAAAAACAAATAACGGTTTGAAGGCTAATAGATAGGAGAGGGAACATGATGGTTAGTATAAAAGATGTTGCGAAGTTATCAGGAGTTTCTGTTACTACTGTTTCTCGAGTAATGAATAACAGAGGGTATATAGGAAAGGAAACGCGCATTAAAGTAGAGGATGCAATGAAGCAGTTGGATTACCAACCCAATCAAATCGCACGATCTCTACTGAAGAATCAGTCTTATGTAATAGGTGTCATTGTACCTGATCTTGCCCATCCACTTTTTTCTGAATTGATTCATTGGATTGAATCATATGCCAGTGAGAAGAATTATAAACTCCTCCTTTGCAACTCCTTACAAGACAAAGAGAAGGAATTAAATTATATAAGCATGCTTAGACAAAACAGAGTAGATGGAATTATTATGTGCAGTCACACATTAGATGTCGATGCCTATCGTAATGTTGGAATGCCAGTTGTCTCTTTTGACCGTATCCTTTCTCCTACCATCCCTTATGTAGCCGGGGATAACTATAAAGGTGGAGAGATTGCAACACAGCATTTAATTGATAAGGGCTGTAAAAAAATCCTTCATATCTCAGGACCACTGGAGTATGAGCTTCTAGCTAACCGCCGTAATGATGCCTTTCAACTGGGTTGTATCAAGAACGGAGTCGAATGGAATTTTATCGAAGGTGCCCATGTGAAAGCCACTTTTGAAGATAATTGGAATTTCATAGAAAAAGAAATTGCATCAAGATTGGGAGAGTACGATGGGGTTTTTTGCAGCAATGATATTATGGCCTATACACTTTACCACTATTCCACTAAGCACAACATCAACATTCCAGAAGACTTAAAGATTGTAGGATATGACTATCATAGCTTTACTAGAATGCTGCACGTTCCTAAATTAACGACCATTAAACAGCCTATAGATGCAATGGGACAGATGTTATGTTCTTCTTTAATTAACCAAATTGAGAATAAAGATGTCGCAGCCTCAGGGAACACTATTCTTGACGTCACGCTTGTTGACGGAGAGACCACATAATAAAAAGACAACCTGTATTACAGTAATTCGTTTGGTTTTGGAATAAAAACAAAAAAATGTATTATAAAGCGAGCATTAAATTACACATCAATTTGATGCTCATTTTGTATTTGGTATTTGATAAGACCTTCAATATTATCACCAATGTATAAAATGATGTATATTGAAGGTCTTTTTGTTCGTGAAGTTTGTTAAATTAAAGCCCCCGTTTCATTAAGACTTAAATTCGAGACATTTCCATCACTATAACTATTAAGAAAACCAACCTTAGTAAACAAAATGATTCTATTTTTCAGGTTGAATAAATTTCCCTTTCCTTACTAATAAAATTACAGTAACAATGACTATACAAATTAAAGTGATTGCAATTATGGAGAGCATTCCCCCAAATAATAAGAATTCATTGATTGGTCCTGCATACTTAAACCATAACAATGCACTAATGAGACCAAAGACCAAAATAAAGCAACTTGCTAAAACTACATTTTCTAACACTTTTTTATTTTTCATCAAACCTCGCTTAGCTGCAATATAGCTTAATACTGCGCCCAATAAAATAAGTGTAGATAACCCACTAAATACAAGCACAGTCATTTGATACATCTCCTTTTTGAGTAAATCTAGTTAAGGTTATTTATTTCTTCAGTTAATTTTACACCGAATGGATTGTTAGAGCATTCTATAATACGAAAATCTCCTCTACAGATAGCCCTCACTAAAAACTTACAAAATCTATCTACTTTAGCTTCAAAACTGGTTATTATCTCGAAACTGAATCTTACCCAATTACTCGGTAGCGAAAGCGAGTGCTCATATTGAACAATCGCCCCCTATACATGAAAACTCAGTATCAAGATAATTTGCATTTAGAAATGAGAGGAATGGGTTGCCTAAAGAGGCGACTAAGGGAAATGTTTTATATCGGACAGGTAATAGGTTATAATAAAAAGTGAATCAGCTATGTTTATCTCGTGATGATAAATAGGAGGTACGAATCATGTCAAAATTGACGAAGGTTGCAAAACTGCTGAATAATCCCAAAGTGAAAAAAGCGGTTAAAGAAAAAGGTGTACCGATGATCAAAAAGGAAATCGAAAAAAGAAAAAATAGACCGAAGTAAAGCGATCGCAGGTTGTTGCGGTTGTTTTTTTGTGGGGAAATTAACTTTCTTAAACTGATCGTATGATCACAACACCCTTTTTCAGAGCATCTTGAATTCCGTCCTCTGCTGGTTTAGAAATGGTATAACCTCCGGCCGTAGCCACAACAATTCCTTTTGCACCTAACTGAACGGCTGCGTCATATAAATACCGATCATCTCCTAGATGAGCATATATAATTGATACCTTAGGCAAATGATCCAATAAGTTTACATCAAAAATTGTTTCTATTGTATGGAGCTTAGTAATATCTTTATAATAGAAGTGTACTTCCCCTCCTACAATCGCACCTATATAACCTTGTTCAAGAGCTCTAAACGAATCGACCGTTGTAGTAGCCATTTTCGCCATGTACCGTGCAGAACCAACCCTGTCATTTAGGACAACCAATACACCTTTGCCATGTGCTTGGCGCTCACAAGCCACTTTCACACCATTGTAGAGATTTAACGGACCGTCTGCACTGATTGCTGTTGCTGGCCTAACTGACCCAACTATTACGACTGGTTTATGGCTTTTAATTACTAAATGTAAAAAGTATGCTGTTTCTTCCAGTGTATCTGTTCCGTGTGTGATTACAACGCCATCTACTTCTTCATCTAACAATGTTTCATTTACGTATTTACTCAACGCCAATAGACGTTCTGTTGTCATATTCACACTGTCAATATTAAACAACTGTTCTACTTATATATTGGAAAAATCGCTTAAGTTCGGTGTTACCTCTAATAATTCTTCAATAGTTACGGTACCAGGTTTATAGCCAGTGGTTGTTGTACTTGAAGATCCAGCTCCCGCAATCGTTCCACCTGTTGCAATTATCTTAATGGTTGGCTTACTTTTCATCGTCACCCCTCCTACACCTTTCATCTAGCTTCTCTTTTCTCCCTAGGGTCATGCTAGTACATGGAACTAAGGATAAGAGCAGTCATCCCGATTTAATTCCTGCGCCACAAAGGGGGACAATTATTTTTTCTTTTGGGTCTTTCTTATATTTTAAGTAGCCAGCATAATTTACCGCTGATGTTACTTCAACATAAAAGCCTTTATCACTAAGTTTCTCACGGGCACTCAGAATTTCATCTTCTTCAACGGTGATAAAATCACCATCAGTCTTGCGTACAGCTTCTAAAATTTGAGAGGAGCGAGCTGGTGCTGCAATAGCAATCCCTTCTGCCATAGTACCTTTATTCGTAACTGGGGGAGCTTTTAAATCCCCATTATTGAAGGCCTCTATGAGTGGGGAGCAATTTGCTGCTTGGATAGCAATAATTTTCGGTATTCTACTAATTAATCCATTGGAAAATAACTCTTTAAAGCCATAGTAGGCACCTAGTAGAAGTGTTCCGTTCCCAACAGGAATAATTAAGGTATCGGGTGCGCCATTCAATTCCTCGTAAATTTCGTAGGCATACGTCTTCGTTCCTTCATAAAAAAAAGGATTATATACATGACTTGCGTAAAAGACTTTTTCTTCTTTTACCGCTTGTTGGGCAGCTGCTGCAACATCTTCCCGAGTCCCCTGTATTTGTTTAATCGTGGCTCCATGAGATTTTACTTGTACAATTTTCTTGGGAGACGTTTCATCACTGAGATAAATGTCACAAGCAATATTACAACGTGCAGCATAGGCAGCAATAGCAGTCCCAGCATTCCCACTACTATCTGCTATGACTTTTAGGCTCCCCAATTCTTTTGCTTTTGTTATTAGAACAACTGCTCCACGGTCTTTGAATGATAAAGTAGGCATCATATAATCAACTTTTACATAAGTATTTGGTTCAAGAGAATCTAGAACGATTAAGGGGGTTTGACCTTCTCCCATTGTTATAGACTTCCAAGTATTTGATTCCTTTTGGAATGGCATGGTTTCTAAGTAACGCCATAATGAGTTCGGATAGCGATTCCATGATTCCACATTTATTGTAGGAGTATCTTTTTCCAAATTTAATAAACTGCCACACGTACATTTCCATATAACGGGCGTAATAGCATGCTTTTTTCCACAATCATTACAAATATATTGTTCCATCTTTCATCCATCCTTTAGATTTTTTATATATAATAGATTTTTTTATATGCCAGATTCAAAAAAATTTATATATACGCGATGGCATCAACTTCTATTTTAAATCCAAAATGTAATTTATTTGTGGGTACCACCGTACGAGCCGGTTTATATTCTCCGAAAAATTCTTTATAAACAGCATCTACCCTATCCCATAGTTCCACATCAGGAATGTATAATGTCATACGCAATATTTGCTCTTTTTTACTTCCAGCTGCTTCTACAATCAATTCCATATTATTAAGTGCTTGTATTGTTTCATCTTCTACGGAACCATATTTCCTTTCGCGAGTTTCTGGATCAATTGAAAATTGTCCGGAAACATAGACGATGTCATCATGAACAGTCGCAAGTGCATAATGGCCATTTGATTTTAGGTTTTCTACTTCAAAAATACTTTTCATTTTTTTCTCCTTACCTTGATTTATTTTTTATTTCATCTAAATAGCTATAAACAGTGACCTTTGATATGCCTAATGAATCTGCAACCTTATCGATAGATCCCTTCATTGAAAAAATACCTTTTTCATCCATAAATTGAATCAATTCAATCTTTTCATAACGTTTCATAGCGGGATGAGCACTATTTTGAATAATTTGATGGATCAGTCCATCAACGATTTCTTCCACATTTTCAACCTCAGTGCTTGGTTCCTCTTCTTTTTCTTCCACTACATCTGGTGTTGGAAAGAAGGTATTCATTAACTTT
>NZ_JBHSZV010000054.1:0-20594 GCF_042663045.1 Halobacillus seohaensis
TAACAAGGAATAATAAGAGACCAAATCATATGCGATTTGGTCTCTTCATTCGTATGTTATTTCACCTGTTTATTAAAATTTTCTAAGGTATCGGAACTATTTATTCATTGAACTGAGGCTTTTCTTAGATTTAAATTCAACACTTTTTCAGCTAAATCCTGATTATGAAATGAGTAGACGGTCCGTTTGTTTTATGGAGTTTGGAAGTCATACGGCGAACTGTATATAAGAATATTTATATAGTTGTATAGATCAACTAACTTTCATCTGACAATTCATACAATTTAACTGATGACAAACAACACAATCTACCTTAGGATAGTTAATACATAACAAACCGTGTAATGTTAATTAACATTAGCTGTTTATATTTAAGTCGATATGAATTTTATGTAAGATTATATAACAACTCAATTGATTTTTATTAGCATTTCAATCATTATCAATTATTATCGGAATCCTTTGTTTTTAAAAAAACCATGTAAATACCCCGGTTAAATACTTTGCTCTTAAAAAGGAGAAAAGATCTATGGAAGATATACACGTTATTCTTGAAGAATTGTGCAGTCATTCAAGTGAAAATGATGTTTTAGCAACGATTGTTCATGTAGAAGGGTCCGCTTATAGGAAAGAAGGGGCGTCGATGTTATTTCAAGAAGACGGTACCCAAGTGGGTATGTTAAGTGCGGGGTGTTTAGAGGAAGACTTAGCTGTTCGAATTCAAGAACATGGGTTAGGAAAGCGAGCCGAAACGGTTGTCTATGACATGCGGGGCTATAATGAACTATCGTGGGGAGAAATGTCCGGATGCAACGGAGTGATTCATGTTTTCGTAGAGCCGGTTGACCAACAACGAAGAAAACATCTAGGTCAGTTGAAATATTATCTAGATCACAGGAGGTCGGTTACCATGATAAAATCATTAACTCCTCAAGAAAATCAGCAGTCCTTGTTCTTTTTTATTGAAGGTAATGAAGTGTTAGGAACTAAGGAGGAAGAGGTACCTACTGAGCTAAAAAACTTATCAGAACAAGCTGCTATGTTATATGAAAAACCTGGGAAAAGAAGGCTTTGCATGATAGATGAGGATGTGTTTATCCAACAGTTCCGTCCAAAACCCCGGTTATTTGTATTTGGGGCAGGAAAAGATGCTAGGCCACTCGTATCATTTGCGGCGAGATCAGGATTTTCAGTTATTGTGGCTGATTGGCGGCCAGCATTATGTAATCGCACAAATTTTCCAGATGCTGATCAATTGATCCAAGGATTTCCTGAAGAAATCTTTGCAGAAATTAATATAACACCAAATGACCACGTTGTCATTCTTACTCATAATTTTCAAAAAGATAAAGAATTACTCTCCTATTTAAAGGAGAAACCTCTACAATATTTAGGTGTGTTGGGATCAAGTAGACGAACGAAACGGTTGCTAGGTACTCGAGAACTTCCATCTCACATCACTTCTCCGATAGGACTCTCGATAGATGCCGAAGGACCGGAGGAAATTGCAATCAGTGTTGTGGCTGAATTAATAACCTTTAAGAAATCTCAAAATGTTAAAAGGGCGGTAGGGTCTTGAGTCGTTCATGCATTATTGGAATTGTTTTAGCTGCTGGGAAGAGTAGTCGGATGAAAAAAAACAAACTCTCCCTGCCGCTGGAAGATACAACGATTGGAAGTCGTGCTGTACAATCAGCTCTTGAATCCCGGTTGGACCATGTCTTATTGGTTACTAAAGAAAAAGATGCTCTTGCGTGGTTAAGCACTTCATTATTTGATAAAAGCACTCATCGAAGATGGTCGCAAGTTCAGTGTGCTGATGCAGATAGAGGTCAGGCTTACTCCTTGAGATGTGGAGTGCAAGCTGCGATAAATAGGCAAGCGACAGCTATCGTCGTTATTCTTGCTGATCAGCCACTAATAAAGGCGGAAATGATAAACGATCTTATTGACCGTTTTCAAATAGCATCCATACAAGGGGAGGCTATCGAATTTACAGCATCAACATATAAAGGAAGAATACAGCCCCCCATTTTATTTTCTTCTAACTTATTTTCAATGTTGATGCAACTTAAGGGTGACAAAGGGGCGCGGACAGTATTGCGCCGGAAATCGCCAAGTGATGGAATAACCGTTGAATATGATGATAGGAGTTGTTTTTATGACATTGATACCGAGGATGATTACAAGTGGTTAAAGGAAATGAACAAGTTGTAAGAGGTGAGGATACGGCTGCTTATGAATCTACGCTAGTTTGGCAACCGAGAAATGTAAAGGAGGCGTGGAGTAGCAAACGTAAGTACGGTGTTGATGCTAGTTTTATAGCGGGGGGAACGCTAATGCAACTCCAACGGGAACAAGGCATTCCATTTTCGAGGCATTTAATTAGCTTAGAGAAAATCGATGAACTGAAGGGGATTCGCTACATGGATGTAGAGGGGGAGACGAAGCTGCGAATTGGTGCTTTGACTACTCTAACCGCATGTGAACAAGAATTAGCTAGACATCAACCATGGACAATATTAGCTGAAGCTGCGCGTCAAGTGGCCTCCCCTGCCGTTCGCAATCGGGCCAGCATCGGAGGGAACGTCGCTTATCAAATCGGGGATATTATTCCTGCTTTGTTGGCATTGGATGCAGAGATTTCATGGTTTGACGGTACCTCGTATCATATAGAGTCATTATGCAACTACTTGCAAAAGGACAATATTGAATTTGAGCCAATCGTTACATCATTTTTATTACCGTTATCGCCAGTTTCTAGTAAGACGATGACATTTTATAAAAAAGTTGGGCGGAGGGAAGCGTTTATACCTTCACTTGTGACGGTTGCAGCTTATTGCTATTGGAATAGTGAAAATGAAATAGAGTATATTCGTTTAGCTGCAGGAGGAGGAGAAACTTCTCCTCAGCGTTTCACAAATTGTGAACAGTTCCTCAACGGTAAAGTGCTGACAGAGGATGATCTTGGCATCTTATATGAACAAGTAATGGAAGAATTTATAGCAGAAGCCGATCATTTTGCCTCTGCTCATTATCGAAAAACTGTAGCAGCTAATATCATTGTTTCAGAGTTTGAGAAGTTAATTTATTAAGAGTTTAAAACATCCTGAGTGGAAGGAGAGGGTCAAGTGGAACAAATGAATATATCTGTAAAGACAAACAGGAAGCGTCCGGATGGGCCAGACAAAGTGACTGGTAGACTTAACTATTTAACCGATCTATCTTTTCCAAATATGCTTTATGGAAAAATTAAGAGAAGTTCCTATCCTCATGCTCGAATAGTTTCTATTAATATAGAAGCTGCGCAGAAGTTGCCGGGTGTCCAGGCTGTTATTACCTATAAAGATGTGCCAGGTTTAAATGCGTTTGGTATTGTAACACCTGATCAGCCTGTGCTTTGTGAAGATACAGTCCGCTATGTTGGAGATGCAGTGGCGGCTGTAGCGGCGGATACGTTAGCAATTGCTGAACAAGCATTAGAAAGAATCGATGTACAGTATGAACCTCTTCCGATTGTAGAAGATCCCTCTCAAGCACTAGAACCAGAAAGTCCGTTGCTTCACCCCGGTGGTAACCTTCTTCATCAAGCCAGTTACGAGCATGGAAATATTGATAAAGCACTTTCCTCATGTGAGGTAATAATAGAAGAAACGTATCAAGTACCAAGACAGATGCACACCTATATGGAGACAGAGGGTGGTGTAATTGTACCTGAAAAGGATGGGACGATCACAGTTTATGTCGGTACTCAGCATGGCTATAAGGATCGTTTTCAGTTAGCGAGAGTTTTAGGGAAGTCTGAAGAGTCGATTCGAATTGTTTCGAGTCCAATGGGTGGTTCCTTCGGTGGAAAAGATGAGTTAAATATTCAGCCTTATGGTGCGTTGCTAGCAATTGCTTCAGGGAAACCTGTGAAAATTCATCAAACAAGACAAGAATCTGTTATTTCTGGACTCAAACGTCATCCGATGCGTATTACTATGAAAACGGGAGCGGATGAGAACGGCAAGATCCTAGCTCACCAAGTCAATATACTTGCAGATACAGGTGCCTATTCAACGCTTGGTCCAGCGATTCTTGAGTTTGCTGTAGAACATGCTACAGGTCCGTATGTCATACCTAACGTAAAAACAAAAGGTCTGTCTGTATTCACAAATAACGGGGTGGCTGGAGAATTTAGAGGTTTTGGCGGAAATCAAGTGACTTTCGCCTTAGAGGGGCAAATGGATAGGTTAGCCGCTAAATTTGGCCTCGACCCAATAGAAATACGCAGGCGTAATATTAGGGAAAAAGACAGTATTGGTCCGCTAGGTCAGCGGATAGCTCCAACAGATGGTGCTACCCAAGTATTAGAGACAATTAGTGAACATCAAAAAAAGATGAAAATGGAGCAATACAGTAAACAGGGTATGGATAAATGGAAGGTAAGGGGCATTGGAACAGCAATTACCATGCATGGCGGTGGACTTGGATATGGACGTTTAGATCCTGCTGGTGGCCGTATTCGATTAAAAGATAGTGGGGAAATCGAGGTATCGTTTGGTTTTGAAGAGGCTGGACAAGGAATTTTAGGTGTTATTGAAACGATTGTCACAGAAGAAATTGGTTGCTCGGCGGCAGACTTATCGATCGTGATTGGTGATACAGCGTTAGTACCATCTTCTGGATCAACGACGGCTTCGCGAGGAACGAGCATGGTATGGCATGCTATAAAGAAAATGAAAAGCGACTTTCAGAGGTTATTACTAGAAAAAGCTGCAAAGTTAACGGGGAGGGAAATAGTAGATTTACAATTAGGAGAAGGAGGAGTCACAACTGTTGTAACGAAGGCTTCTGTTTCACCTATCATCATTAGCTATCAAGAACTAGCCGATCACTTATTAGAAGGCGAAGATCTTACAGTGACCACGAATTTTGACTTTCCGACAACACCAGACGAGGTGGACTCGGGTCACTTTTTATATACGTTTGGCGCTGTTTTGGCGCAAGTAGAAATTGACTTGTTAACCGGTAAAGTGAAGGTAGTTGATTTGGATCAAGCGATTTCAGCCGGGCCGGTCGTCAGTCCACTTGGATATAGAGGACAAATAGAAGGTGGAGGAGTTATGAGTCTTGGCTACGCGTTAATGGAAGAAGCTCTTATGTCAGAGGGGCAGTACATTACACAAAATTTAGATGGATATCTTATTCCTGGGATCGCTGATGTTCCTTTTAATATGAAAGTTGATGCGATCGAAACGTTAGAAGATGGTGACCCATATGGCCCAAGAGGCGTTGGGGAAATCGGTTCAGTCGCTGTTGCACCAGCCATCGCAAAAGCGATTGAAGACGCCATTGGATATTGGGTTTGTCAATTGCCAGTATCTTCTGAGAATATTTTAGAAGCTGCCAGTAAGAGGAGGATGAATCAATGGATGAAAGCAAAACAGTAAATGTGCATGCATTGAACGACACAGCTGTCATCGAGGTCAGCTTCACAATTAACCAAAAGCAGATAAATTTAGAAGTGATTCCTACTACTAGATTAGTCGATATTCTTAGAGATGAATTACATTTGACAGGAACAAAAGTTTCGTGCGGGATTGGCCGTTGCGGGGCGTGTTCAGTTATGATCGATGGAAACTTAATGAATTCCTGTTTAGTTATGACCTATCAAGTAGAAGGAGCGTCAATCACTACCATTGAAGGTGTGGCGCAAGATGAAGGAATTCATCCGATTCAAAGCGCATTTCTTGAAGAAGGTGGGTTTCAATGTGGCTATTGTACACCAGGGATGATCATGGCCGTCAAAGCATTATTAGAAGATAATCCTTCTCCTACAGAAGAAGAGATTAAAACGGGTTTGTCCGGAAACCTTTGTCGGTGTACTGGATACGGGGGAATTATACGGGCTGTTCAACGTTTAGCTGCTAGCTCATCAAGCAAGTTTGCATAGGGAGTTTGAAAAGAGTGGGGCAGGGAGCACTTATCGAATAGCATCTATTTGTATATTTAAAAAACTGAATATTCCGACTTTTAAACATTGGAATACTTGGGGACAGAAGATTTGCTGGCAGGACTTGATATGATTTCATCTAATGGGGCAAAAGGTTTTATGATCGAAGACCAATAGGGACTGAAGCTAGGAAACCCTGCTAGCTTTATCACCCTTCCTTCTGAAACGATTACAGACATGATAAGTAATACGACTCTTTGCAGGTATGTATTTAAAAGTGGAATACTGCTGTCGTCAACACAGCCAGAAGTCACTCAGTGGCATGTGTGATTATTGGAAAACTAAATTACTGGAGGGATTAACAATGAAAGATCATTATAATGCTTATGTAGACAAAGAATTAGTCTTAGAACCTCGATGGAGCGGAAAGTTAAATGGCTTAACTTTTTCTGTTAAGGATGTTTTTTCTATTCAAGGATTTACGAATTGTGCAGGAAATCCTGATTGGCTTCACACGCATGGACCTGCAAAGCAAAACGCTCCTGTCATTGATAAGTTATTGGAGAGTGGAGCGAGATTAAAGGGAGCTACCCATACAGATGAAATTATGTATAGTTTAAACGGGGAAAATTATCATTATGGAACGCCAATCAATCCGAGGGCGCCGGATCATATTCCAGGTGGCTCTTCTAGTGGGTCGGCGGTAGCTGTGTCCGCTAATTTAGTAGATTTTGCCTTAGGTACTGATACGGGTGGTTCAGTAAGAGTTCCGTCGTCATACTGCGGCATTTACGGTTTTCGTCCATCGCATGGTGCTGTCAATATAGAGGATGTCATTCCCTTGGCTAAAAGCTTTGACACTGTTGGATGGATGGCTAGAAATCCCGAGCTGCTGTTGGATATTGGGAAAGTGCTTGTTGATGGGACCTTCTCTTCCAATGGAAAATTAAATAGAGTGATGATAGGTAACGATGCCTGGAAGTTGCTTGATGATGCTGCAAAAGAAAGTTTTTTAGATTGTTTTCCAGTAATTGAACAGATGAGTGAAAGCTTTGAAGAAATCGAAATTTCTTCAGAAGGATTAGATGAATGGTTCGGTATATTTAAAATTTTGCAAGGTATGGAGATCTGGCAGCAGCATGGTGAATGGATTGAAAAAGAGAAGCCGGCGTTCGGGCCAGGAATTGCTGAACGTTTTGAGTGGACGAAAACATTGAAACAAGATGATTACAAGATGCATTTCAAACGGAGAGAAAGTATTCGTGAACAGATGGAAATTCTATTAGGAGAAGATGGATTGCTTATTATTCCTACGGTTCCTGGAGTAGCACCGAAACAAGGGTTACCTAAGGAAGAACTGGAAGAACGACGAGAGAAAACCATGCAATTATTGTGTGTTGCAGGGCTAGCAGGTTTGCCGCAGCTTACCATGCCGTTAGGTGAAATTGATGGGAAACCAGTCGGCTTTTCAGTCATTGCGAATAAACATAAGGATTTAGATTTATTATCGTGGGCGGTTGCATTTAAAGAAAAGTTATCAGCACAACAGGTCAACGGGTAAAGAGGTGAAAAAGCACTTTGGTCGCTTCACGGGCGAACCAAGGTGCTTTCATTTTTTTAGGAAATAGCTTTACTTCTATTAGGTTGAAATCTTCATTCTGCAGTTATTAATCAGCAACTACCTGGCTTTGTAACCACGTACCTTTCGGCAGGCTCGGTTTGCCACCATCTTCATATACTAGATTCCCGCGATTGTAAGTAGCCGAAATTCGACAAGGGTAAAGATGGTCCATGTAGAGACTTTGCTTATGCTTTGCATGATAATTGTCTGAACTTACTAAGAAAGAGCGGTTCATATCAATGATGGCAAGATTCGCATCCATTCCTTCTTTAATTTCACCTTGAGAGCTGAGTCCAAATCGTTTGGCTGGATTCGCAGCCGTCCAATTTGCGACTTTTTCCATTGGAATATCATGTAGTAATGCTAACTCAATCAGCGATAATAAAGTGAATTGTCCTCCACTAATACCACCCCATGCTTCAAGTAAATGATATTTACTAGGATCCTTTAAAGTAAACGGACATGGAGAGTGATCGGAGGAAATTATATCAAATTTATCATCGATTAATAACTGGACCAGCTTATCCTGCTCCTGTGGATCGCGTAACGGAGGCGCGCACTTAGCGATTGCCCCGTGATCCATCAGGTGTGTATGATTAAATAGCAAATAGTGGGCGCATGTTTCAACAGTGACATCTAAACCCTTACGCTTTGCTGATATAATTTTATCGACGGCATCCTTACTACTAATATGGACAAAGTGGAGGGAACAACCCGTGATTTCTGCGTAATAGATCGCACGTTCCACGGCTTCTACTTCCGCTACAATTGGTCTTGTCTCTGCATAATCATTGGCAGTAAACTGCTGATTTATTAGTTTTTGCTGGGATAAATATTCGGTAATCGGTCCGCTTTCCGAATGCAGAGCTAATACTTTATTAAGTTTAGCTATTTCTTTCATCCCTTTTAGTAATGTGCTGTCGTCTGCTGCTTCGAACTCTTCATTTCCTGAGGGGGAGAGGAAGGCTTTAAAACCTATCGCTCCTGCTCGCGCAAGGGAGGATAAATTTTCTTGATTGCCAGGGACGAGACCGGCCCACAAACCGAAATCAACGTGGGATTTCCGTTTGGCGATTTCTGCTTTTTGAAGCAATGCGTCTTGATTGATCGTCGAGGGGATTCCATTTAGCGGCATGTCAAAATACGTAGTCGCTCCACCAGCTGCCATCATGTAGGAGCCAGATTCAATGCCTTCCCAATTCTCTCGACCGGGTTCATTGAAATGGACATGAACATCAATCATTCCTGGGAAAATATATTGATCTTCAGCATGTACGACATGATCGGAGGATCTCGTTATGTTGTTAGAGATAAGAGCGATTTTCCCGTCTTTAACTCCGATATCAGTTTGTTTCACACCACCAGGTAAGACGACGTGACCGTTTTTTATAATTGTGTTAAGTTCTGCCAAAGTTGAGCCCTCCTATGATTTGATACTCATGTAGCCATCCTTTATGAACCATTTATTGTCCGATCGATTCTTTACCGACCATCGTATAGCTATCTAATGCGGCTTGTAAAGCTTTTCCTGTATGCACATTGACGCCGTGGCGGATGAGTACGGCTTCTAGTGCTCCTAAAGTAAACAGGATATTTTCCTTGCGACAACTGTATCCCATCGTTCCAATCCGCCAGATCTTTCCTTTTAGAGAACCGAATGAGCTGGCGATTTCTATTCCGAATTCGTTAAGCAACATGCAACGAACAGATTCAGCATCGACGCCATCAGGAATTTTCACACACGTAACAGTGGGAAGTTTACAGTCAGGGTTACCAAACAGTCCTAACCCCATGGATTCAATGCCTGCCATGAGTGCTTGCTCATGAATGCGATGTCTGTTAAATCGTGTCTCTAGTCCTTCATCTAAGACAATGCGTAAACCTTCACGCAGTGCGTATAGCATTGAGGTAGCCTCTGTATGATGATTGAGTCTTCTAGGTCCCCAGTAATCTTGGAGCATACTAATATCGAAATAATTACTTTTAATGATGGGATGATCTCTTTCAATCTCGTTTTCTCTGTCCTCTGCAGTCGATATGCCTCGCTCTACTTTTTTTCGTGCAGCTATCACTTTTTCGATCCGTTCATTATAGGTGATCGGTGACATGCCTGAGGGAACTGATAGACATTTCTGAGTTCCAGCAACAATTCCGTCAATAAACCAGTCGTCGACTTTAATTTCTGTTCCTGCAATAGATGCAACAGCATCGACGACGAAAAGGACATCCAGTTCTCTACAGGCAGCGCCAATTTTTTGTAAAGGCTGGATCCTTCCTGTAGATGTTTCACCGTGGACGATCGCGGTTATTTTAGGTGAAATTTTCTGGATTTCGTTAATGACTTCCTGTTCGTCAAAAACTTCTCCCCATTCACATTCCATAGTATAGACGTCTGCTTCGTAACGTTCGCAAATTTCCGTTAGCAGATGACCGAATCTTCCGAAGATAGGGACTAAAACTTTATCTCCTGGTTCAATCATACTGCACAGCAATGCTTCAATTCCTGACCTTGAGGTTCCGTCGACAGGGAAGGCCCATTCATTATTCGTTTGGAAAACCTTACGAAGCATTTCCATTACTTCATTCATGATCGAAGTAAAGGCTGGGTCAAATTGTCCAACAATGGGAGTGCTCATCACACGTAGCACTCTCGGATCAACTTCTACCGGCCCTGGAGTCATAATCGTTCGAAGCGGGGTGTTCAATTCAGCATATGTCATCAGTCATTCTCCTTTTATAATCGATTAATAGGCCAATTTGTATAATAGATCAGTTAACACATCAATGCCATTTTCAAGATCTTTCATTTTGGTCGATTCTTTTGGTGAGTGGCTAATACCATTTTCGCTGGGGACAAAGATCAGAGATGTCGGGCAAAATGAACCAAACACTTGAGCATCATGACCGGCTCCGCTAATTAAGGTTTGGAAAGAGATATTCTTTTGTGAGGCTACTTCACGGGAAAGGTTCGTTAAATCAGTGGTCATCGAAACTGGAGCGGCTTGCAACCATTGAGAAATATCAATCTCCATCTGATTATCATCGACGACTGATTGAGCGTACTGCTGAAAACTATTACAAAATTGATCTAGCATTTCTTCTTGATGATGACGGACATCAAGTGTGAAATTCACTTCCCCTGCAATCACGTTTGGAGTATTCGGTTTAGCTGTAATTTTACCTACAGTTGCAACTAAATCGGAATCAGACTCTCTTGCTTTGGTGGTTACGTAATCAATCAAATGAGAAGCGATACTCATGGCGTCTTTTCGAAGCGGCATAGGCGTCGTTCCTGCGTGGTTGCTTTCCCCGCTTACTTTAATGTTAAAGCGTCTTTGACCGACGATATCGCTGACTAAACCTAGCGACGTTCTGGATTGATCCAAGACAATCCCTTGCTCAACATGAAGTTCAATAAAGCAGGCAAGGTCATTTCTGATCGGAGATTGATAATTTGCAGGATCAAAGCCCGCCTGTTTCATTGCTTCAAGCAAGGGAATTCCGTCCGCATCTGAGATGTTATGTGCATCCTCTAATGAGTAGTGGCCAGTAATATTTCCAGATCCCCAAAAGGTAAGAGGGAAACGACTGCCTTCTTCTTCACATAAGGAAACGACATCAATAGACTTCTTAGGTTTTCCATAGGTGGATTGCAGCTTTTCGACAGCTAGCAAGCTTGCGATAATGCCATAAACACCATCATAGATTCCTCCATCAACAACAGAGTCAATATGAGAACCAGTCAGAATGGTCTTCGCCTGTTGATCGCTGCCTTCCAATCTACCGAATAAATTTCCGACACTGTCAAAATGGGTGGTTAAACCATAACTGCCCATCATTTTACTCAGTGCTTGTTGCGCATCCACCCAGGCGGACGAGTATAATAACCGATTCACTCCTCCGTGATCCGATTGGCCGAAGGAAGCAAGCCATTTGACCATTCCTTCCGCTTGATTCTTTGGTATATGCTGTTCTTTGGATTCAATTGTCAATGTTTCTCCTCCGTTCAGAGTATAATGAAAATTTAAAAAGTTCTAGATTAAGTTTACCAGTAGATTGTCGCTATATCATTGGCAAAAGTGTAGTAAATCTCATGTTCTTTTGTGCAATTTACATAAAAAAACCATCTGTAAGGAAGAGGATTGTTGATAGTTTTCAATTATCAACAGAATGATGGGGCGTTGATAAGATAAAAGCCTTCATAATCCCTTGTCCCATGGCGGTGATTAGATGAAATCTTTGCTCGTCTTTAAGGAGTTAATGTATATTCTTGCATCTAGTGAAACCTCATTTCTTTTGAATCGTATATATATGGGAATGTTTTTTTGGAAGAATAGAGGGAAATTTTGAATAAATTTAGTAAATATTGAAACCTTTTTATGGTGGTTTTCGGTATGTATTATACAAATAATCCCTTATATATTCTGTTCAAAAGGATTATTCAAATTTATAAAGGAGTGTCGTATACTTATGTTCCAAGATGCATTATTTACAATTATTTTAGGGGTTATTGGTGTAATAGTGCTCGTTGGAGTTGTGATAACACTGTTTATTTTTAGACTTCGTTATAAAACAGCAAGTTCCAATGAAGCGCTGATCGTAACAGGTCCGAAACTAGGGGATCCCGAAAAAGAAAAGAACGTGTTCGAGGACGATAATGGACGTTCTGTTAAAATCATCCGCGGAGGCGGGTATCGCTTAAGAATGTTCCAAACGTCCACACCAATTGACTTAACATCCTTTCAGTTACAAGTTAATTCCGATAAGGCCTACACGAAAGAAGGTATTCCTGTAAGTGTGGTCAGTACAGCTGTGATTAGCATTGGTAGTCAGTTAGAAATTATGGCCAACTTTGCTGAGAAATTTCTAGGGAAAAAGCAGGGTGAACGAGAGTCCGAACTGCAAGATGTATTAAATGGACACCTTCGTTCAATCATTGCATCACTTCCCATCGAAAAAATCTATAACGATTTTAAGGAAGTAAATACACAGGTGAAGCATATTGCTGAAGCCGATCTTAAAGGCATGGGTTTTGAAATTACATCTTTCGCTTTAAATGATGTGGAAGATGTTGATGAGGAAAACGGTTATATCGATGCTTTAGGACGGCCGCATATTGCTGAAGTTCAGAAACTAGCAAACAAGGCAGAATCTGACGCGAAAAAGGAAACACGTATTTACCAAGCGCAGAATGATCAAGAAGCACAGGACGAAGAAAACCGTCGTCTAACGGCCATTGCTGAATCCAAAAATGAAAAAGATATTAAGGAAGCAGAATTTGAAAAAGAAACCAACCGTGCAAGAGCAAATGCAGACCAAGCAGGCGAACTAGAAAGACAAAAGTTAGCCCAGCAGGTGAAAGAGGAAGAATTGAAAGTTCAATACATTGAGAAACAACGTGCGGTCGAGCTTGAAGAAGAGGAAAACAAGCGCCGTCGCTCAATTACTGATACCGAAGCCTATAATACTACGAAACAAGCCCAAGCAGAAGCTGAAAGAGAACGCATTAAAGGTGAATCAGAAGCAGAGGTTATCCGCCAACGCGGTGTTGCTGAGGCCGAATCAAAAGAACGCATGGCCAAAGCCATGGAACAATATGGCGAAGCTGCCATTATGGAAATGTTTATCAATGTATTACCAGAGTATGCTGAGAAAGTATCAGCTCCGATCTCTCAAATTAAAGATATGAAAGTTATTGATATGGGAGGAGCCAATTCACAAGGCGGCTCTTCAAAAATAGCCAATAGTGTCACTTCAACCATGCTTGGCATCCAAGAATCATTAAAAGAAACAACAGGTATGGATTTAAAAGCTATGCTTGAGAGTTATGTATCTCGCGGAAGTGTCAATAACTTTGGTTCAGAGCAAGAGAAACATTACCAAGAGGCATCAGCGACTGAAGAATATAGTGAACAAACACAATCGACTGATGAAGATGTGAAAGAGGAATCAGTGGAGGAAAAGAAGGATTCACCAAAAGAATAAAATAAGTATGATATTTTAAAGGACGCGTGATAATACGCGTCCTTTTTCTGACAATGTAATAGTTGGTGGTTTGTTCTATAAACGATTCGGTTCATCCAGAAACTCAAATTGATAAAGATGCCATCCGTGATATGATAGATTCTCTTAAGCTTGAAACTATTGACTCTGAATGGTCAAGGTACGTTCATTACTGTAAAAATATTAAAACCATTATTAGTAATAACTCTTTCCGTAGCTTTACTCGTTGTTAGCTTGACGGGTATGCGCAATTTCCCGGACCTTCTTGCTTTCGTGAGGAGAACGGAAGCATCGGATGCGCTGCTTCACCTGACCAGAACGCCTCATGTGTGAGGATCGTATGGGGTGAAACTTTATTCTATAGCATAGGTAAGACGCATTGCGGAGGAAGATCCATCCATGATCCTAATGCGTGAGAATAATGGATTTCGTTCTAAAAAATATTGTCTACTAGCTAATTGGCCATACACACTTGCTTTAAAAAAGAAACAACCTTGACATTACGGCTCGGCGTCTGCCCTGCGGAAAGCGAACTGTTTTCCCTGCCCTACCAATCTCCATACGGCAAACGGACCTTTATGTTATTAAACAACGGGAGTGAACCACACTTTTCAATATTTTGATCAGGTCGAATATTCAATTATAATTAATGTAGCACTAGTGAATTTTCATATCATTTTAAATTGATAGATAGAAAGTAGGTTGATATATATGAGTAATGATTCCATTATCCAAATGTGGGAGGACTTTCAGAAGATTAACCCGAATGCACCAAAAAGTTATGAAGCGTGGGCATTTGGTGATTCCAAAGAAATGGCAGATGAACTTGCAGAATTAGTAATTGATGGTACCAAAACAGCGACGACTTCCAATTATTCATTATATGAGGAAAATGAGCCATTACCGTACGTTGGTCTTCACAATATTATTCTAGATGGGGATGGAAATGCCGTAGCAATTGTCGAAAACACTTCTGTGGAGATTGTTGTTTTTGATGAAGTTTCTGAAGAACACGCTTACTTAGAAGGTGAAGGTGACAGGACATTGAAGTATTGGCGTAACGTACACGAAGACTTTTTCAAAAAAGAATTGAAAGAGGTTAATCAAGAGTTCCATAATAAAATACCAGTTGTATGTGAAAGATTTAAGTTAATATATAAGAAATAGATTGTGTTATCGTTCATCCATAAACTGATGCAGAAGTTGTAGTCGTTAAAAAGCAATAGCTGATGAGGATATAGGAGGATTTAATGAAACGACCATACTTTTTCTTTCGTCATGGCCACATATGCTACGACAGTTTGAACTAAACGGTCTGTTTGATTGTGTGCCATCCCATGTTATAATGAAAAACTTAGGATAATTACGACTTTTGCTCATAATTGATCGGATGCCAAGAAAAGCCTCCGCCAAGCAAAGAAATATAGGGGTGTAAGAGAATGAACAAACGATGGACAATCGGTAAAATTAAAGAGTTTGTTGAGAACAGTTCGGAAAGTAAGTTACTAACGACAGAATTTCACGGTTTTTCTCAAAAGTTACTATTTAAATGTGCGTGTGGTAGCAATTTTGAAAAAACATTTACGAAATTTAAAAATAAAAATCAACGTAAATGTGATGTATGCCAACCGCCAAAAGCGTCAAGATAAACATATAGCGAATAAATGAAGTGCCGATTTCTACTAAATAGAAGTTGGTGCTATTTTTACTTTTTAAGAGTATTATAATGGATGATCAAAATCACCTTACTTGCGACCTTCGGCAAACGGACGCTTATCTGTAATAAGTAACGGGTTCAGTTTTCGAGTACAATACATGAAATAACATACGAATGAAGAGACCAAATCGCATATGATTTGGTCTCTTATTATTCCTTGTTATATCAACGATTATCGGTATTTAACATATAAATTAGCATACAAAATCAGAGAATGTGCTTGAATTCGAGATGTTTGTGTGAATGTAGGGGCTACGGGAAACGGTTCGCTTTCCATGGGGCGGGCGCTGAGCCTCCTCGGACTTCGTCCTGTGGGGTCTCAGCTGTCCCGCACATCCCATAGGAGTCTCCCCGTTTCCCTCCGCCCCTTTACCCATATAAGTGTCTCGATACTACTTCAAGAAAAGGCAGCCATTCCTAAGTTTGCATGTAAATCTTGATAGCGGGCGGTCCTATTAAAATCCTTGATATAGAGAGGTTCCTTGCAATAGAACACGGATAGTGGAAGATGATCCTTCTGGGAAAGGGGTTCATTTCTCACACATCGCTTGGATATTAAAATATCCAAGCGTTTTTCTTTACCAATTGTAATGTTATTTAGTATGTTAATTGGTTCGATAATTCTGTTGCTATTTTTCCCTCAAAATATGTTTTTGTACTCCAAAACCGAACTATTTATGTAATAAGATAGGTGTCTTTTTTTTGTTTGGAAAAGGATTGAGTCAATTGCATGTCTTTGAAATAATTAGTACTGAGAATAGTGTAGGATAGTTAACAAAGATCTTGTTCAATTCGTAATAAGGTTAAGATGAAAAGTGGAGGGAATTATATGTACTTGCTTTTATCAATAATTTTAAGTGTAGTTTTAGGATACATTTTAATGATTATGGGGCCACTTGTTGGGGGTATTATTGCTTTTGGAGTTGTTGTAGGTTGTATTTTTAGAGGATTGTATTTACTAAATGATATCCATAAAAAAATTTCAAATATATCATCTGAAGAAGATTAGAACTTGAACAATGGTCATAGTTATATTAAGAAAATGTAAAGCATTAGGAGGTGAAGTAATGAACGACAATAAAGAAACTCCCGAAGAACGAAGAGAGAGGTTAAGACAAGAAGAATTAAGGAAAAATCCTGCTGGGAGTGTGCATGGTGGGGGGCTTGCGGATTTAGTAGGTAGTTTAGGTTGGAAGGGATCCGGATTTCTTGTCATTGCAATTATAATTGTTTTTATAGTCGCACATTTCTTATTTAAATAATGGTCATCTTAGACTACTAACTAAACTATAAGGGACTTTTATATCACAGTAGATCTTCCGCCATAGGGCGCGATTCTTAAGTAATGAATTGCGCTCTTTCTTCATTTTTAGGGTTATATTGTTGAACGTTCTTAAAGTTATAGGAAAGATTGTGAAATTTTTACTTAAAGTAATGAGCAGGTGTTGAGCAATAGTTTTAAGATTTATCGAGCATTTCTTTATAATGAAGAATATTTTTTATCTTTGTCTAAGAAAACGTTTGGATAACAATAAAATAATTGTTTAAAAGGATAAAAATTTATTGTTAAACGATAAATCATGTGTTAAATTCAAATGGATAACAAATAAGTGAGGTGCTTTTTATGAAACAAGGATCAACACTCTTTTTAAAGATTGCTGTTATTCTTATTGGAATTCCAGTACTTGCTTTGTGCATATTTTTGGTACCTGAAATAGCGAATTATGCAGGAGAATTGTATCCAGATATTGCTTATATGAAATATCTTGTCTTAATCGATTTGTATGCAACGGCGATACCTTTTTACTTTGCTCTGTACCAAGCTTTCAAACTTTTAAACTATTTTGACAAGAATAAAGCTTTCTCGGAATTATCTGTAAGAGCTTTAAAGAATATAAAATACTGTGCAATCACAATCTGTATTTTATATGTAGTAGGCATGCCACTTTTCTATCTCATGGCGGAGGTAGACGACGCCCCAGGTATCATATTACTTGGAATGGTCATTATTTTTGCTTCAATGGTTATCGCAGTCTTTGCTGCTGTTCTCCAAAGACTTTTACAAGAAGCTATTAATATAAAATCAGAAAATGATTTAACGGTCTGAGGTGAATAACATGGCGATTATAATAAATATTGACGTGATGTTGGCTAAGAGGAAAATGAGCGTAACTGAACTTTCGGAGAGGGTTGGGATAACAATGGCTAACCTTTCTATCTTGAAAAATGGAAAGGCAAAGGCGATTCGATTATCAACTTTAGAGGCGATTTGTAAGGCTTTAGAATGTCAGCCTGGAGATATTTTAGAATACAAAAGTGATGAAGGCGATCAAGTTTAGTAAGTTGTTGGAGGAATCATTCATGAGATCATTAAAACAACTCGTTCGTTTTGGCTGGGAGCAGGCCTTATCTTGTTTGTTTCCTGTCGTTATTTTTATCTCTTTGGCTTTTACACAGATTGTGCCACTTCCCTTCTTACCACGGTATGATTGGCTGCTCATCATCTGCCTGGTGATGCAGTGGTGGATGGTGCGTTCTGGGCTTGAAACTTGGGATGAATTAAAGGTTATTACATTGTTTCACCTTATTGGACTTGCTCTTGAACTTTTTAAGGTACATATGGGCTCATGGTCTTATCCAGAAGAAGGATATTTCAAAATTTTTGGAGTGCCCTTGTATAGCGGCTTCATGTACGCAAGTATAGGGAGTTATCTTTGCCAAGCATGGAGGAGGCTTAAAGTTGACCTTGTAAAGTGGCCACCGTTTTTAGTCGTTGTATCTCTTGCAACTGCGATTTATTTAAATTTTTTTACTCACCATTATTGGATTGATGTTCGTTGGTGGTTATCTGGACTTGTAATTATCGTATTTTGGCAATCATGGGTCACATACGAGGTTGATGGAACCCGTTACCGCATGCCACTCGCACTTTCTTTTGTGCTCATCGGATTTTTTATATGGTTAGCTGAAAATATCGCAACGTTCTTTGGAGCATGGGAATATCCAAACCAGACCGATGCATGGAGTCTCGTTCATCTAGGAAAGGTAAGTTCATGGCTCTTATTAGTAATTGTTAGCTTTCTTATAGTAGCAACGTTAAAACAGGTTAAGGGAAAAAGTTCAGCTAGGATAGATTTTAAAAAAGTCGGTCCTTAACAATACATAAGGTCTTCAACAATCAGGCGTGATTGCCTAACAAATAAGGTGCCTGTACCCCAGTACTTTAAAACTAGGAACAGGCACCAAACTGAAACGATTATTTTCTAATGTGAAATTGCTTTTTTTAAAACTCCTCTAAAATTCTCCTGATCCTCTAATGTAAATGGTTTTGGCCCCTTTGTACGCTTTCCGCTTTTTCGAGCCATTGCACTCAAATAACGTGTTTCTAATAATTGGTCAATGTTTTCATGTGTATAGATAAATCCTTTATGGTGGAGGACTGTACAACCTTTTGCTAAAGCTAGCGAAGCAAGACCATAATCTTGCGTAACAATTATATCTCCATTTTCTGCTAACTTCATAATCCGGTAATCCGCAGCATCTGGTCCTGAATCAACATAAATGGTTTCCACCCATGATTGTTGCTCCAGATTAGAATAATGAGAAAAACTAGAAACGAGGATAACAGGAATTTCCTCATTCGTACTTTCAGAGATAATAATATCTTTTACCGGACAAGCATCTGCATCAACATAAATTTTCATCTTTATCTCTCCGTAATTAGTTCGAATTTGATAGTGATAATAATGGCAGATTAGGCTTTTGTCAAGCGAAGAAGATGTTTTTCCAAAATAAGCATATTAATGTTCACGTTATAATAGTGTGGCGTACAGTATTATAAATTCAAGAGTTAATAATTTCTGGTTCTTTTTCAGCGAAAGATAATCTGGATCGAATAGATTTAGTTAGTCAGATAAATTAAGCTCAGGTACACTTTATTAAATATTTCAGTCGAGGAGACATAACCAATGATTAAAAGAAACCAATAAGATACATAAACAAAGGGTACCTCAGTAAGAATAATTTAACTGAGCTTTATAACTCAGTTGATGCTTTTGCAGAGGTGTTTAAAAAAAATTATTATAGAGGGGATATATTGAAAGTGAATTCTGACTAAATTCATTAATTCAGGTATACTACTAAAGGTATGGGCGACGTCCCACCAAAGATTTATGCTTGATTCTAATAAGGTTCAAACGTTTCTTACAATATCTTTTAGTAAAGTTAGGTGAATTTTAAATTATAATGTTAATAAGGTATTTATCTGGTTAACATTTTTGCCATATTAGGAGTTAGGGAGACAAAAAATCACACGGAGTACAGTCGTACTCCGTGTGATTGTCCTGAAGGTTAGTATTTACTTAGTTGTTTTTTAATGATGTTAATATTCCACTTCATCATTTCTTTATAAGTCTCCCCGTCCTCACCTGGTTTGCCTAGAGAGTCTGTAAACACTTTTCCACCGATTGGTACACCAGTCTCACGGGAGACAGTTTCCATACTTCGTGAGTCGATACTAGTTTCTAAGAAAAGAACGTTAATATCTTTTTCCTTTATCAAATCAATTACTTGACGAACTTGGTCTGGCGTTCCTTGATTTTCTGCGTTGATCTCCCAGATGTATCCGGCTTCGATGTCATATGCAGCACTGAAATATTTGAAGGCACCTTCACTAGTGATTAGAAAGCGTTTTTCTTTCGGAATTTCGTTAAAGCTGGTCTTGGCGTCGTTATGAAGTTTTTCAAGCTCATTGATGTATTGCTCTGCATTTTTTTCATACGTTTCTTTGTTATCGGGATCAACTTTGATAAGGCCGTCTCTAATATTTTCGACATAGGTTATCCCATTTGAGATATCGAGCCATGCGTGAGGATCTTCTTCACCCTCTTTTCCTTTGGTTGTTAAGTACTTAGGTTCTACGCCTTCACTCAGTTGAAATACTGGTGCATCTTCACCCTCTTTTCCAGTACTAGTGAGCAGTTTTTCAAACCACGAGTTGCCGGCCTCTAAGTTTAATCCGTTATAAAAAACTGTGTCAGCGTCAGCTGTTTTCTTGACGTCTTCAGGGAGTGGGTCATACTCGTGTGGATTGGCTCCGATCTTCACCATGCTGTGAACGTCTACTTTATCTCCACCTACGTTTTTCACCATATCCTGTAAAATGGAGTAGGTAGTTACGACTTGAAGCTTTTCATTGTCATTCTTTGTGCTATTAGTAACGCTGCTGCAAGCACTCATAAAAAATACTAAGAATACCCCAACAAATAATAAATTAATCTTCTTAAACATTTTCATTTCCCCTCTCTATCTTACTA
>NZ_JBHSZV010000055.1:0-8172 GCF_042663045.1 Halobacillus seohaensis
AAAAAGAAAATGACTAACTATCTCCTTTGGAGGTGAAGGTGAAGTTGTTTAAAAGATAAGTCGCTATTAAAATGGAAAAATAAAGAAAAACCCCTTCATTGGGTCTATATATATGTAGCGTCTGACATCATGCGTGGTCAAAATAAAAAGCTCTCAATATGAGAGCTCATAAAACCGATACATCATAGATATCATCAAACTGAATGGTGATATCTTCTTTATTTTTATAATCTTTGCAGCTAATCTTCTTTGTACTCTGATTCATACTAACAACCTTTACAGTACTGCAACTATAATTGACGCCGTTATGATGTTTGATTTTCATAGGTAAACCATCCTTCATCGCACAATGTAAAGCGAACCCATTCTCTTCAATTTGCTGTTCATCTAGAATGGCTTTTTCCTCTTTTTCATCCTCTTTCCAAACTTCTTGCAACATTTCTATGTGTTCCGGCATCATTAACGAGGTCCACTTCTTCGTTCCTCTATCGTTCGGATTCATTACTATGTCCCCACTTCCCTCTTATATGGATATACCGACATTACATTTTCCTTTTTAAAGGTTCTGAGCTGGTTCCTAGAATAACAATAGGCAAGAATATCGTCTTTCTTAACGGACAGCACCCTGATCACTCGTTGAGATAACCGCTCATTACTCGCCAAGTAGATCATTTCAAGCTTTTGTTTATCCTCAGCTGATCGAATAAATAAACCATTCACTCTCACCACTCCTTAACGCGAACATTTGTTCCTATTATACCAAGAAGTTTTTATTTGTATACAGGAAATACATAGCAACCTAACATTAAAATTATTACAACTTTGTGAATGTCGTGTAAATTACGTTAATTTTGTTGCATTAGTTTGTTAAAGTGTTTAACCTTTAACTGCAGTTTATAAAGTATCAAACAGATTTAAGGGTGATGAGACGATGGGTACTGGGGAACTTAGAGGGAAAATAGAGAGATTGCGAAAGAAAATGTACACAGAGTATGCGAAGAACCCAACGGGTAAAGAGGTTCTTAACGTATCACAACAACTTGATAGAGTACTTAATGAATATCGATCTTTACCTAAGGAAGCAAATCCTCACCATTAAGGTGAGGATTTTTACGTTACCATATCAAAATGTCGGTCAAATGAGCCTAGTTCTATCCATACTCTTTCACTTTCGAGGAAATCACACAAGTGAGACTCTAATGAAGAAATATCAGATTGAAGGACTTTTCGATAGCAGAATGGTGTTGCCAAGTATTGAACGATGATATGGCGTTCACTATTCTCTACATAAGTATAATGTATCTTTAGAGGGCCTTGCGCAGGGTATTCACGGGTACATCCAAACCCGTCGTTACGAATAATGTAATCCATTGATTGTTTCCCTTCTTTTTTAAGTATTATTAACTAAAACTATTTTACCACTAAAGTAATTCTTGTCTACAAAAAGTATTTTAGTATTATCAGTTAATTAAAGTATCCCCCCTTCAAGTTTTGAAGGGGGGATATTTCTTAGTGTCTTCTCTTTAATTTATTAATTAAATCCTTGGCCTTTTCCCTTTGAAGTTCTGTTTCTTTCTTCAAAATTCGGTAGCTAATTGTATTACCTTCATTTACTTCTTCTACAATATCTCCATCCTTTATGTTTTTTGGAAACAAATCAATAGAAGCATCTTTTTTGATTCCCTCATTATCTCTGTACAGGAGAACAACAATGTCTCCTTCAATCCGATCAACCGTATATTTCAACAAGATATCACTTCCTAAAGAGTAATGTCTGGTCTCATTTCTTCAATAGTCGCAGGACCAATGTAACTGACATTATCCAGTTCCTCTATTGTCTGAAACGGTCCGTTAGCATTACGATAATCAATAATGTTATTAGCGATCGTTGTACCTACTCCAGTAATTAATTGTAAAGTTTCATAATCAGCTGTATTTACATTAATAGGATATTGACCTTCAGGTTCATCTAGTTCAGGATCTGATGAGCTATCATTTCCCTCCCATGTGTTTGCTGATACATCATAAGAGCTTCCGTCCGTACTAACAAGAATGTCCCCTGACTCAAATGTGCTATATAGTGAAGCTCCTGCATCTTGCAGCCGTTTGACTACATTTGGATCAGGATGCCCATAACCATTTTCACCATAAGAAAGAATACCTAATTCAGAATCTACTTGATCCATAAAAGCTTGAGATGTGGAAGTTGATGAGCCATGGTGACCCACTTTAAGAATCTCTGCTTCAACATCGTAGTTCTGTAACATGGATGATTCATTTTCTGTAGATGCATCACCAGTTAGCATAAAGTCAATATATTCATGGCTCAATTTCAAAGCAATCGATGACTCATTTAAATCACTGCTTGAGTTCATTGCGTTAATAACTTTGAGTTTAACATGATCTCCTACATTAAGATTTGAACCTTGTTCCGCAACATCAAAAGGTTTATTTTTCTGATCGATTAAACTTAAATAATCCATATACGTTTGAGTTGTGTGTTCTTTACCACTATCTACAACATGATTTACTTTAATCTCTTCTAATACATCAACCAATCCACCAATATGATCAGCATCTGGATGTGTTGCCACCATTGTGTGAATTTCTTCAATACCGGCAGCTTTAATATCTTCCACTACATCGTCACCATACCTACCGCCACAATGAGAGCCATGTGATCAAATTCCGCAAACACATCTTTGGTGCCTGTTTCTATATCATCAATTACTTCACGAAATAAGAAAACACGGAACCGACCTACGCCATCCATAATTCCCACTTTACATCGCTCTGGAGTAATTGATTCTAACAAGCTATTTTGAGGATTATCTTTTTCCTTCATCTGAACGACCGTCTTAAATCCAAATGTTTCATAGCCAGTCTCTAGTTCGCAATGGTGGTTATCCAAAACGGCACGCCCTTAGGAGCATTGCTGATTGCTCCTAAGGGCGTTTCTTCAATATCAAAAATGAATATGGAATGGACTTGTGGTTGTTTTGATTCTTTACTTTCCGATTCTCCGATATACATACCAGCATGTTGAGTATAGTTTTCCAATATATCACCTCCAACAAAAAAGAGCCGCTCAAAATGAGGGCTCTTTATACTTTCATTTTATACTTGTTCTTTGGGTCTAAAGCAATTATGTGATTCTTATAAAATGTCCAATTTCTAAATTCATTAACTTCAAAGTGTAATACTTCAGTTTCTTCTGTATCAAAAAACGGAGAAATTAATCGAATATTTTCCCCATGATAATCCAACAAAAAATCCCTGTCTACGTCTCTCAATTTTAAAATAATATCCTTATCTTCCGTATCTTCCGTCAGGTGGTTAATAGGAACTTTTACATTAGTTTCTTCCCATCTACCGCCTTTTTTTACCTCTATAAACCAAGTATCCATTAGCAATAGCTCACCACCCTTCTAAACTAAAACTTCTATAAAAGGAGACATTTTCCTTCAATCAACTTGCAACTGACGACATCCGTTAATAATATATTCTGCTACAATATTCACATTTTTTGTTGAGCATGATCACTCAAAGACGAAGCAAAGAATCACCATGAAATGATGATTCTTTGCTCTTCACTCATATTTCTTTAATAATATGGATACGGATAATATGGATAGTATGGATATGGAGTAACATAAGGCAATAGTGCTAATGCTGCTAAAGATGCAAGTGGGAAGTCGCGACGTCTAAAGCGTCGGAATCTTCTTCTAGGTCGCCCATATCCACCATAATATTGACGAATATCCCCTTCATCCTCACTTTCTCGATCCATCACATCTTCACCGACTAACACACTAACTTTGTCCATGCCCACATTTTCGATAATTCCATCAAAAGAGCTACCATCTTTCATTGTCATAGTCACATGATAATACATGTATTTTTTACATTTATCATGTAAATTCCTTGTGTCTTCATGTTGATTGTAATATTCATAATTTTCCATACTCATTTTTATCCTCCCCTTTCAGTTAAAAGGTATTCACCTAAAAGGAGAAAATTACATTTCAAAAAAAATCATATAAATTTTTCATAACTTATTATTCAACTGACGACATCCGTTAGAACAACAAGAATAACATAAGAGCACCAAACAATAGATTTTTGAAATCATAAAAAGAGAGCCTATAGTGAAATAGACTCCCTATTTCTAAATAGAAATACTTTTACTTTTTTAAAAGAGGATCATCTTCTACTTGATCCCCTCCATCCCAATCCGCACCTGGGAACCATTCGCTACCAGGGAAGTTCTTATCGTCCCATTCGCTACCTGGGAACTTTTCTTCACCAAATGCCTTTTTAGCCTGTAGAAAAGCCCAATCCGCACCTGGGAAGTTCTTTCCATCCCATTCGCTACCTGGGAACATATTATCAGGATTGGTTACCCCAACATTTTGTCCCGGTGGTGAGAAATCCAATTCCTTTGCAGCAGCAAAGGCTGGTGATGTTGACGCCATCACAAACACCAATACAAGAATTAATAAACCAATTTTTTTCATTATATTCACCTCTCCCATAATATTTTGACGCCATCAGAATATATTACCTTTCTATTTAACTCAACCCTTTCGACAAAAAAGTGTTTATAGTTTTTGACTTACTTAACTTTCGACATTCGTTACTAAAACACTTTACTTATAGGAATAGTAAACATCTTCGGCAATATCACTTTTGAATTTTCCAAATATGTTTTTATCGAATACTTCTAGATAACGACCTACTCCCATAATAAACTTCACTCTTTCAGTTTCTTCTGTAATTAAATCAAGAATCGAAACAACAGCTACTAATAATTTATGATAATTAATTGATTGCTCCTTAAACACTATAACTTCTCCTGGACTCATAGGGAGAAGTTCATTAGAAATATAGAGGTTATTTCTTTGTGCGAAATTTTGGTCATCCATTGGAATTAATTTTTTTGCTTGGATTACAAGTTCCTTTTCTGTAAAAGAACTATAGATTTTTAATAAACTTGCAATTAACTCTTCCGCTCCATTTTCTAAATCAATATCAGTCCAGGTAATTATAAAATAATTATTCATGATCTTATCCCTCCTTTTTTATCACTTTCGACAAAAGGGATTATTTTCATTAAAATATTTTCAAACTTCACTTACTAATTGTGAATGATTATTTTTTGTAATCTGTTGTTCTTCACTTTTAAAATTAGTAAATGTTTGACTTAAAGCCCAATTCACAACGTCTTGAGTTTCAATTGGCATTAGTTAAGCACCCCCATTACATAAACAGTTGCAGTACCAGTGGTCGGTGCATCTGTTTCAGCATAAATTCTTACAGTTAAGTCACTTAATCCGATTATTGATGGAAATGCATCGCTATTCATAGAAAAAGTTGCATACTGTCCACCGCTAATCCCTGGTTCAGATGGATTTTCATATTAGGACATCTTTTTGATCCACTTCTGCCATGAGGAGATCTGGCACTATTGACCTATGATAAAAATCCGGAAACGGTCTTTACAAGGAGAGGTGGTAATGATAGGCTTCCATGCCAGGCAAGCTCCTAGCTGCCGTTTATTGCCTGAAATTATAACCACAGAGGCTCCTTGTCAAGACCCCAAAATAGGTCTACATACCCGTTTTTAACAACCTATCTATGTGGCTCAAAAAGATGGCACGACTGGATCTACATGATGGCAATATTCAAAGGAGAAGTGCAGCTTTTACAAGATGATCAAGTAGTTCTTCTTGGAGATGCTTTAGGTAACACTTACCTTGGACCAACGGTAGAGAAAAACTATCAATCTGGTATTTATACTGTAACCGAGATTAAGGAGAGCAACCCACCAAGTCAATCTGTCTTCATTGGTGAGACAGTATTCCCTGCACTGGCTAAACCTCAATCCATCGTTATTGTAGATGTACCCTAAAGCAAAGTCTTAATGGGCTTTGCTTTTTCTAATGAAAAATATTAAAGGAGGGCATTCAAATGCCAAAATATATTGCAGATGCTTATTTATTGAAAGAAGGAAAAGTAGTTCAACCTGGTAATGAAATTGAACTAACTGAACAACAAGCGAAGAAGCTAAGAAATAAATTGAAAGCTGGTACAGTATTAAAATCTAATGAAGAAAAGGAAAGAGAAGACGGTACGGAAGAACATACCGATGCTTCTCTTAAAAAGCTAAGTGCTGACGAACAAAAGGAACTTGTTTCTGAGCTCGAAGGAAACCTTGATGAGCTTACCAACGAAGAGAAGCGCATTCAATTTATTATAGAAAATCAGTAAGTAGGTGATTAGGTGGAATTCACAAAAGTGGATGAATATCTAAAGAAGTTACATTTCTCAGACAGCTATAAAGAACTTCTGGAAACTGATAAAGAGAAGGCAGTCTTTACGGCGGAAGAGCTGCTAAAGGATAACTTCAGAGAATCAATGATTACAGTAAGAGCAATCTCCTTTATATGTTGGAAGGAGAGAGTGAAGAATTCTCTAAGTATAAGCGTCATGGTGTAGAATCCTTTTCTACTAAAGGCGTTTCTGTTTCCTTTAATGGGGATGATATATCGCCTGAAGTACTAAAGTTATTAGATCGTAATAAGGCTTCAGTGGGGCGCAAATATGAAACCTCCTATGAATCAATCCATTGAAGTGAAAAATCCTTTATTGGACGACAAAGGGACTCCTGTTATTGATCGATATGGGAAACCGCAGTTAGCTGCGGAAAACACCAGAGCGCGCGTCCAATACTCAACTAAAGTCGTTAGGGGCACGGATGGTCAACAATACGAATCTTCCTTAGAAGTGGACCTTTCCCCATCTATCAAAGTTAGTTATGGTTCAGAAATATCTTATACGGATCCCCTTGGTACCGTAACAAAAGGTAAGGTGATGTCCATGAATGAATCTATGAACTTTGCAGGAAATAAGGTCTATTTTAGGACTGTTAACGTTGGCTAAGAAAGATACCTTGTTTGATATTGCGTTGGAAGGCCTCGATGAATTGGAAGAGGAATTCGAGAAGGTGGAAAAAGAGTTTGAGGACGTCTTGATAGACGAGTATACCAAATATGGACTGCTTGTCGGTGAACAGGATCTAGCTGTTTTACATTCTTTTTGCTACCTCTTCCTTGCAGCTAGTTCCAAAAAAAGTTTGAATACTTCCTAAAAAGTTCCCATACAATACTCGGAGAGCTATAAGATTCCCCTTTGCGCTGGATAGCTCTTAATACTTATCATTCATCTCACGTTACCGGAGCTTATGCTTCGGCTTTTTTCATGTTTAAATTCTTCCTCAATAGCACATAATGATTAACGGGACTAGTTGCTAATATCCATTCCTCCAGCTAGTTCTGCATATGATGTAGAATTCCTTAACTACCGGAGCTTCGGCTTCGGTTTTTTTATTTTTCATGATCTCTAATCTGCTTCAAACCAAGAACAACCATATCGCCTTTGGATGGGGGTGGGGCATTGATAAAAAAATACCTGATTTTTATGATTGGATAGGCCTGGTATATGTTTAGTGGGTGTTTCTGTCATGTTATTTGCACCTCACCCAAAAAAATCTCACTAAACTAATGGATTTAGTGAAATAGGATATTAATTTTTAATATCCAAGAATGGACAATAACCCTAGTTTGATGAGATTTCTTTTGTTAATTCATACCCATACACACTAAGTACTTTATTTAAAACTTCCTTACTTTTCACTTTCTTTGGACCAAATCCAATCACAGCCTTAGAAGAGTTTACTTTAACTTGTTTACCATCAACTTGTAACAGCACAGACTGTGCTGCATCGGCGCAGCTTGCTCAGGTGATCCCTGTAATTTCATAAGTTTTAATAACTACATTAGTATTGTTTGGTTCAGGATTTTCAGCTGATGGAGTTGTTGATTCATTTTGACCGCATCATACCAAAAGCAACATTGTAAAAAATATCATTACTATACTTTTCAACTTTCTCCCCCCTACACAAAGAATAAAATATATAAACTAGCTGCAAGAATAATAAAACCACTTATTTTCTCAACTTTCCCATCTTTTCCTGAAAACTTCATCACCCAATCCGAAGAATAAGCAACGGCTAACAGAATTATTCCTTTTCCAATAGCATAAAAGACAAGCAAAGATGAACCTGCAAAGATGCTACCTTGTACAGCAACTAAAGTCATAATGGTAATAAAT
>NZ_JBHSZV010000056.1:0-208 GCF_042663045.1 Halobacillus seohaensis
CCTTGGTGAGCTATTACCCCACCAACTAGCTAATGCGCCGCGGGCCCATCTGTAAGTGATAGCAGGAAGCCATCTTTTAACTTCCCCTCATGCGAGAGAAAGTGTTACCCGGCATTAGTCCCGGTTTCCCGGGGTTATTCCGATCTTACAGGTAGGTTGCCCACGTGTTACTCACCCGTCCGCCGCTCATTCCACAAGTTTCATCCCC
>NZ_JBHSZV010000056.1:285-5029 GCF_042663045.1 Halobacillus seohaensis
CACATCAAGTGTGCTTGTTTTACTTCCTTCTATATAATAGAAAGAATAAATTGACGTACTGGTTGGTTCGTTCAGTTTTCAAAGATCAATAGGTTCGCCGCTTCAAAATGGCGACTCAATAAATATACCATGCTGACGATTTGAAGTCAATAACGCATTTTCATTGTTATGATTTTTCGGTCAGATGAATGAATCGGTGCATCGCCTTTCTAAAAAGCGACAAGAATCAGTATACCATGCTGATGAAATGAAAGTCAACAACATTTTCCGCTGTTTTATTTTTTCGATCAGCGAATTGAATAGGTGCATCGCTCTCTAAAAAGCGACAAGAATCAATATACCATGCTGATGAAATGAAAGTCAACAACGTTTTTCGCTGTTTTATTTTTTCGATCAGCGAATTGAATAGGTGCATCGCTCTCTAAAAAGCGACAAGAATCAATATACCATGCAGAAAATAACAATGCAATAGTTTTTTCAAAGGAAAGATTCAAATGCTATTAGGTCTTAATTTTGTCCTCGAAACCGATAACCCCTAATATAAAAGCTATTATGGTAAGTGACAAAACTATGTAAGTGGGAGATGTTATCACCCAATCTTGGTGAAAAGTAGAATACAAAGAATAGACTGAAATCAGCAAACAACGTTGGACAATTAATTATCATCGATTTTATTATGAAGTTTATCGATGGAAGCCATTAATTCATTACTCTCAACTTGCGGCCTCTCCGTCATTTCTTCAATATAAATCTAAAAAAAGATAAGTTACTAAACAAAAAACACTTTACCCCTCCAAACTAAATAGCACTCCCTTATCATATATTTGTTATGAACCACAGTTTCGCTTATCTCATCATTAGTATTTTTTTCTTTTTGTCAAAATAAATTAATCACGTTTTATATGTAAGCGAGTATTTAGTAAAATAAGCACCTAAAATTAATAAGATCACGGTAATAGACCAGTTTATTACTCCCATAAAGTTAAACCAATAAGCCATAAGATTTGTTATTGCAATTAGGTATAAGAAAATCGGGGTTAATGCACTCTTAATATCTGTCAAACCAGCCATTTTTCTTTTTCCGACTACAACAGTAATGGAATAAATAAGTGCAAACACAAGAATAATAGATAATAATATAGGTAACATTGTAGAAACCTCCATTTAAAAAACATAATGAGCCCTACTCATTTAGCTAATCGCATTTTTCATCCTTCTTTCGGTCTTCTTCAGTTGTACCCCAGTCATATCCTGACTTGCCCCAGTTAATAAGAAAAAGGGCTGGTGCTACAACCATCAAAATAGCTATTATTACGTTCATTGGTAAGAAACCCACCTTTCAAGAAATCCATTCAAGAACACTGTTCAATCCTACTTACAGAAAATATACTTAACGTTAGTTGAGACATATTTCATATAAAGAACCCTCTAGTTTAAGATAAGTAGTATCCTTTCTTGCATAAGCCTGCTCACTATATTTGAATAAGGATGCGATTCCATCTCTTGCCCCGTTACTTTAAGTGGAATGTTTCACATGCTTAATCATTGATATCCGTAAGTATCCCCTTCATCTAATTTTAAGATATGATTATTTATAGATACTTTATCATTACTTTCCCATTCCACTTCAACTTTTTCTACCCTGTCTTGATTATAAATTCGTTGTTTAAACCACAGTGGTCCGTTTAATTCTCCCCTTACTCCAAATGAACCTGCTGCTCCTGCATCATAACGGTAAAAATCAATTGTATAATGGTTATCGGGAGAATTTACCGTCTTTAAATGTTCAGTAAATCCCATAGATGAAAAGAAAGTTGTAAATGATAGTACCAAAAAAAGTCCGATAGATGTCAATGATGACAAAATTACCGTTAACCAACTTCTTATTTTTGCCCACCAGTTTCTTTTATCTTTAAAACCAACAATTCCTAAAATAAAGGCTAACAAACTAATTATTAGTAATATATAATTTGGAGGTGCAATTAACCAAGTGTTGTTCATATTAGAATACAACGAGTAGGCTGCTAATCCTAAGCAAACAAGTTTTAAATAAAAAGACCATAAGTTATATTTTTTCCCCATAATTTTCCCCCTTGTTAATCCTAGTTTATCTTGCACTAAACAGCGTCATTAGCACAAGAAGCGACTGTTCTTGTTGAACAATCGCGCCCGATAGTTTAACTACTCAAAATACTTCTGTTTCTTCTTTATTGAAAATACCAACCAAAAACATAACGAGTCCGATTATGAAAATAAAGGGGAAAATATACCACATTATCAATGATGCCCACCCACTTTCTACAATGACTGCATAGGTTAACCCTATCGCAAAAGATAAAGCTAGTGAAATTGGTACCATAAGAACGATGCCCCATACCTTATATTTTTTATCTTTTGGTTTACCTACGCTTAGCTGATAAGCTACAAGCGCACCTATAAATGCAATTCCATACCCTATAACAATTGCCATTTCACCAATCCTTTCTCTATTTTAATATCCTCTTCTTCCACTAACCAGCTGCTATAGATGAACAACAATGCTGATATGTTATTGTGTTAAAGCACCCAATAGTTGAATAGCTATTTGTGTAATTTAGGTAATATTGTTTGTAGCTCTGTAAAATCGTCAATTACGATATCAGCTTGAGAAAGTTCATCTTCTCGTGCAAAGTCAAAGTTACATCCAATTGAAACTAACCCGTTACCTTTGGCTGCATTTATATCTGAAAGTCGGTCTCCAACTACTACTCCATTAGTGATGCCGTATTTTTTGATTATACTCTGGACCAAATCTGATTTATTCATCGATTTAATTTGTTGAATACTAACTGTTTCCGTAACCCATTCATCCAAATGATAATAACTGACTATCGCTTTTAAATATTCCGTTAAACCATTACTTGCTATGTATATTGAACAATCATTCTCTTTTAAATAACTAAAGGATTCTTTTACGTTAGGATATAAAGCACCATTCCCATTTCTTATATTTTCAATTAGTCTTTCTAGAAAATAAGCATCCGTTTGTTCTCTTTCCTCAACGGAATGATTAGGTAACAAAGTCTCCCACACTTTTGGTAAAGGAACCCCCATAATTTCACGGTATTTATCAATAGGCGTTTCCTTATCCCATTTATTTAATGACCGTAAACGGCTGAAAGCATCATCTAGTGATAATTCCAGTATCTTATCTGTTTGAAATAGTGTTCCATCCATATCAAAGATTAGTGATTGCGCCATTATTTCCTCCCCTTTTAAAATAATTCAACTTATTACCTTCCAAAGTTTAACAATAAATTAATAAAAGTTAACTTATCTTTCTTCAACATTACTGCTGCGTTAATTGAACAAGGATACAACCCTAATCCTTTACTTCAATAAGAAAAGAGCTGTTACGGCACCATCCGTTCTTAAACTTCACATTTAGCTAATTCCTAATTGTTTAAATTAATGAAGAGCTACTTTCTTGTCCTTGTCTATTTTAAATTTTTTTATTATAAACTTACTTTCTAAACCTAGCCATAAAAGAACTGATGGTAAAAAAGAAACTAATAAAGGGTAATTTGGTCCTTTCCAACCTAAAACATATAAGAAAGGGAACTTAAAAACAATAGACGCAAAGTCAACAAAAGATTGTAAATCATTATTGTGAAATTGGGTATACATAAACAATGCAAAGTTAATAACAAAAACCATTGAAACAGATAATAAATTTTTATACCAAGAATGATGATTGTTCAATAAAAATCCAATTGCATAATGTAAAAGTAACATCAAAAGAAAAGCAACAAACACTACCTCATTTCTAGCACTATTCCAACCAGCCCCTATAATGCCTGTTCCAAGCATAACCAGACAAAAGTGGCACACAAATGGTTTAATATTCATTTTAAATATGCTGGTGAAACTCATCTTTTTAAACACTCGCCTCCATGTTCCACTAACCCTATAGTGGAATACCTCAATTTTATTTAATAAATTCCTATTAGCAAATAATTCTGCTATTTAATATTTAGCTAGAAACTCAATATTCCCTTATTAAACTATACTGCCGGTTAGCACGATAAGCTATAGTTACTCTGCTGATCTACGGAGAAAATAACTCTCTATCATACATTCGATAAATTTAATTCAATGGTTGAGATGACGAGTTCAATATAATGCCGTATTGGTGAGGTCCGTAAAAGTCATTCGACAAGCTTTACAGCAGTAACGCTGTTTCTTCACCATCCACGATAGTAGAGTATTTCTCGAACCGAACAACGAAACAATATGTTATGACTCACTATCAGGACAACAATAGCCATCCTTATTCTTTCGTTCAGAAATTTCTTGCAAGTACCGTTCCTGTTGAAGATGATCCAGTAAGAGCACCTATTAAACACCCTCGTAAACGATGCTTTTCCGCAGGATTAAGTTTTTGAATGGCTTTAAGGGTATCGGTTGCTCTCACAGTCATCACCAACTTTAATTTGATGACTTCACCATAGAACATTTGTTCAATTTGAGCAAATATCAACAATTAACTTTAACAGAGCCTTCTATTTAAAAAAGTGACTTACGTTATGTCGGATAAGCTTCGCTAGCAACAGTAAAATCATATCTGATATTAATGAGTAAGATCATATTCATAAAAAACATACAAAAAAACAAGCCTTAGGAATACATCCTAAGGCTTGTTTTCGTTCATGTGGCAGCGTCCTACTCTCACGGGGATCGACCCGACTACCATCGGCGCTGAAGA
>NZ_JBHSZV010000057.1:0-8037 GCF_042663045.1 Halobacillus seohaensis
TAAGGATACCCCACCTTGTTTTTTTAAGCCTAAAACTTACTTACACAGACTATTGTACGTCATCAGCTTCGCTCTACGGGGTCTCGTCTAGTCAGCTTTTCCCGCAGGAGTCTCCCTGTTTTCCCTGCCCTCCCTGATTTATTTTTCACGAACGGATCCGAATAGGGAACTTCCTCCAAAATGAAAACAGAGGATAAACATGCTGACTTCGAACATTCGTTGATGTTCCGTACCTCTTTTCCCCGACTACCTTCTCCTCATACCGATAACGGAATAGCCACACAATATAAAGAGAACGGAAGCATCGGATAAGCTGCTTCGCGTGGGACATGCGTGAGCAGAGGACACTGAAAAAGTCTTTGCAAAGAGAAAACAATGAGATCACCTACTATATATAGGCGATCCTATTGACTTCTCCTTCTATATATTGATTTAGTTCTTGTTCTCTTATATTATTCAGTTTTTCAGTGGCCTTGTGAGTATCGTGTGGAATGGGGTGACCGAGTTATTATGAACGAAACTAGCCCCTTACTCGTAAACCTTAAATATGTTGTTTTAGACGTATCAAATGAAAGAAATGCTGTGAATTAACGAACCGCCATGGCTCGGAATCGAGTCTTTTCATTCGTTACCCTGATCTCTTTCTCTGTTTCTAACGAAGGAACCATGATGCCGCTTAAACGAGGCAAGGAAAAATGCCAAAATAAAAAGTGCCTATCTTGTTACAAAAGTAACGAAGACAGGCACTTTTTAAAAGGGGCTTTTTATGCGTCTTGATAAGATAAGTTAGAAGCCACTTCAGAAACCTTTTCAAGCCCAGCTTGAATAATTTCCTCAGCTTGATCAGGCGCTGCCGCATGGCCTTCGATCACTACTTCATCCTTAATATTCATACCAAAATGTCCACCGAAAATATTACGCATGTAATTCAAAGACATTTCTATAGGTGCCATGGATGGAGTTGAATAATTTCCGCCACGTGCGTTCAATAGAATGACTCGTTTGTCGGTCAGTAGTGGCTCTAAATTTCCCTCTGCTGTATAACGGAAGCTGAATCCAGCTTCTGCTAGATAATCAATGAATGTTTGTAGTTTTGCTGGGATTGTGAAATTCCATAGTGGGAATGCAACTACGACTACGTCAGCTGCGCTAATTACGTCTTTTGCTTTTTGTTTAGCATCCAGAATACGTTGTTCTGTGTCGTTTAATGCTGTACCTTCTTGTAATTTACCTAAAGCATTAAAGAAATCCTGACCGAAGTAAGGCGTGTCTTCCTCGAAAAGGTCATACGTGTTTACGTTCACTTCTTTGTTATCTTGTATATTTTCAAGAAATGTATTGTACATTCTTGTAGAAATTCCGTCTGGGCGGTTGTTAGCTTTAACCACTAGTACGTTCATAATTAAAATCCTCCTGTTTTGAAATCTATTATTTTAAGCACAATGACTATTATAATATCTCGAAATCAAGATATCAAGCATAATACTCACGTTTAATAATCTCTTAGATCCGAAGAATCGATTTCCATATAAGGGCAGGATTGTTGAAGACTCGATTACGAGATCATGGTGTGGAGAAAGGGGCGGTGGGGAAGGAGTCGCTTTCCGTGGGCGTGCGCTGAGCCTCCTCAGGCTGGCGCCTTCCGGGGTCTCATCTAACCCGCGTATCCCACAGGAGTCTCCCCCTTCCCCACCGTCCCTTGCCGTATGTTTCTATCGAAATCGTGCCGTACGAACATCCCTGTTAAAGTATGAGATATCTATTATAACGCCAACTGAACCTTGCTGATACAGAATAGTGAATATTACCATCACACTAGATCTATTGAATCACTCAGATAAGTTATTAGATTACCTGTTTAGATGGTGCGCCTATTAAGGGGCCTTAACAATAAGACTCTGTAGTAATAAATTAAGGACATAACGGCAACTAGGAACTTACTTGGCATGTTATGTCTATCATCACCACCTCCCTTTGAAGACCATTTCTGAATTTATATTACAGATCAATAGTGCAGGATCAGGATCTATTAATGGCAGAAGTGGATCATTTCAATGGCAATAGTCAGACAGCACCCCCGATTTTAAAGGGTTCCGTTCCACTTTTCATAGTAATGGGGGATGGGAAACCTCGAGACTCCTGCGGGAAAGGATAGACTGGCGAGACCCCGCAGAGCTTTAGCTCGAGGAGGCTTGCCGTCTTCCCCGCGGAAAGCGAGTGGTTTCCCATCCCCCATTCTCCGATGAAAAGCAGCGGAACTGCCATTCTTTTATTAAACAATCGGGGGGTTAGTTTAACAAATTTCACAATCAAAATACCTTTAATATATACATTGGTGATATATTGAAGGTGTTTTTAAGTGTAATGACATTTTATACATGGGGTGAACGCCAAATACAGAAGAAGGCTATGAACCTTTTAAAGTAGTGATCATACATTAATCGAAATCAGGACGCTTCATTAGGAGGAAACTCTCGATGTGTAAAATTCATACTTTCGAGAAATTAGCATGGGATCATTACTGTCAGGCGTGGCACTTTGAACGATTGAAAAGATCATCACTTAACCAACCACTTTTATTTAATCATTATATGGACCAGCAAGACAGACATTTAGTACTTGCTCATCGGTGTAACATAATAGCTGCAACAACAAGGAAAAGCTATGTAGATACAAACCGTCAATCGATTTTGTCATTACTTAGAGACGGCGGGTATGTTCTATATGCACGTCATGCAGAGGCCACGATAGGAGAAGATCAACCAAACTTCGATTTACAGGATTGCTCCACCCAAAGAAATCTTTCCGAGACGGGGAGAAAGCAAGCTGAAATGTATGGTCAAACTTTTCGCCAGTTGCGTATTCCAGTTGAGGATCCGGTTCTGGCTAGTCCTTTTTGCAGAAGTAGAGAAACGGCTGTATTGGCCTTTGGGGAAGATAATATTCAAGTAGATCCTTTTTGGATGGATGTTTATTGGTTAAGTGGTGACTTAAATTCTTCAGAGCAGCAAGCGATAGTAAACAACCTAAATTCAAGGTTGGAAACTCAACCATCTGTAGGAACGAACACACTAATTATTGCTCATAATTTTCCAGAGGGAGTAGGATTGGGACAGATTTCTAATATGGGCACGGTTGTGTTGAAGCCAAAAGGACAAGGTAATGGGTATGAATATGTCACTCAATTATCTTTGGATGAGTGGGTAGGTTTAAGTGAATAACTTCTTGGTTGAGCACTTGCTTATTTTCTTTATATTTTATTCTTCAACTAAAGCTTCCTTTACTTGAAGACTCAGCTTCGAGAGATGTTGTTTCCGTTATGGTTGAAAGCGTTTGGAGGTCCGGGAAATCACTCGCTTTCCATGGTCCCTTTCCCAGAAGGACTATCTTCCACTATCCGTGTTCTATTGCAATGAACCTCTCTATATCAAGGATTTTAATAGGTCCGCCCGCTATCAAGATTTGCATGCAAACTTAGGAATGGCTGCCTTTTCTTGAAGTGGTATCGAGACACTTATATTGGTAAAGGGGCGGAGGGAAACGGGTAGACTCCTATGGGATGTGCGGGACAGCTGAGACCCCACAGGACGAAGTCCGAGGAGGCTCAGCGCCCGCCCCATGGAAAGCGAGCCGTTTCCCGCAGCCCCTACATTCACACAACCATCTCTTATTTCGTATGTTATTTCATGTTTTGTACTCGAAAACTAAACCCGTTAGTATATGCTGGTCTATCCTTTTTTAGGGTTCATCGGTATTGATCTAACTCCGTGTGTCATTAATTAATTTAGACTGTTCTCTAAGCTATTAATTGAATGATGGTAGAGTTTAGGGATGTCATCAACTTCAACAGGTTTACTCCAATAATATCCCTGCCCCTCATGGCAATCTTGATGTTTAAGGTAATGAAGTTGCTCCCTGTTTTCAATTCCTTCAGCTAAGACGGTGTATTTTAAATTTCTCCCCATATTAATGATAGTATTAACGATGATTTCGCCATCACTATCCAAATCATCAATAAATGATTTATCAATTTTCAGTGTATCTATTGATAATTTCTTTAAATAACTTAAAGAGGAATATCCTGTACCAAAGTCGTCGATAGAAATTTTCACGCCTAGATCTTTTAATTCTGTTAAGATGTTCATTGCTGATCCCGCGTTAATGATTGTGCCTTCTGTAATTTCTAATTCTAAAAATTGTGGATCCAGCTGTGTTTCTTCTAAAACTTGTTTAAGGTCTGTTACAAAATGTTCATTTCTAAATTGAATGGGGGATACATTCACAGAAACTTTTTGTAGAAAAATTTCGTTGTCTTGCCAAGTTTTTAGTTGTTTACATACAGACTTTAGAATCCAATCTCCAACAGGAATGATGAGTCCTAGTTCTTCTAATAATGGAATAAATTCTGAGGGTGCTACAGAGCCTAGTTTCGGGTTCTCCCACCGTAGTAATGCTTCAGCTCCAATGATCTGATTACTGTCCAAATTGATTAAGGGCTGGTAAACAATCGAGAATTGTCTTTGTTGTAAAGCTAGCTTTATTTCTTGTTCAATTTGATAATATCTTTCCATTTCGTTATTTTGGTCATGAGTATTAAAGCAATACGTATTGCCTCCTTGCTTTTTTGCATGGTACATGGCCGTATCTGCTCGTTTAATTAATGTTTCTACATATTGCAGATAATCACCTTGGGGTTCTTTTGCCGTATTCATAGTGATTCCTATACTAGTTGTGGTTATGATCTGTCTATTATTAACATCGAAAGGCAAGGTAAACTGTTCTAAGATTTCATTTGTAATTGAAATCACATCTTTTTTGTTTTTATATCCATCTAAAAAAATCACAAATTCATCTCCACCTTCTCGTAAGATGAAATCAGCTTGATGAAGACAGTTTTCTAATCGCCTAGCAGATTCCTTTAAAATCAAATCGCCAATATGATGTCCAAAATTATCATTGATTGATTTAAAGCGATCGATATCCAAGAAAAGGACTGTGATGTGATCTTCCTTGTCTTTTGAACGGTTGTTCAACCATTCACATAACAAATTTCGGTTAGGTAACGACGTAAGCGGATCATAGTAAGCCATTTGTTCAATGGTTTCTTCATAATGTTTTCGCTTGGTAATATCATGACGGATAGCAATGTATTGGTATGGCTTTCCATTATCCTTTGTAAAGGGAACTATAGTTGTATCGACCCAATAGTATGTATCATCCTTGGCTTTGTTCTTCAATTCTCCACGCCACACTTTTCCTTTACCAATGGTCTGCCACATATCTTTAAAGAACGTCCTGCTATGATATCCAGAATTAACGATGCTTTGGTTGCGTCCTATTAGATCTTCACGGCTGTACTTAGATATTTTGCAAAATTTATCGTTAGCAAACTGAATATCCCCTTTACTGTCAGTAATAGCTACGATTGATGATTCATTCAATGCTAGTTCAATATCTCTGAGCTTTTTTTGTGCTTTGTCTAGTTCAGCCTCATAACTCATTTCCATAGCCCCTTTTATTAGATTTCTTCCAATTTTATGTAGGAAATAATGACTATCTATACTTTGATATTACCACACGAATGAGTCTAGAGGGACTTCTTCTACATTAATTCACACTTTTGTTGAAATACTGATAAAACAGTACAAAAAAAGAAGTGGACCCTTAACGTAAGTAGTTCCGTTTCGGTGGAGAAACATACGAAATAGCAGCCTAATTAGCAAACCGAATCGCATATGATTTGGTCTGCACTTTTTTCCTTGTATGCCAACGATTATTAGGTATTAACATTTGAATTATCATACGAAACCGCACCCCAAATAGCATAATGACAATAGCTGTTGTCAATGTGCTATTTCCTATGTGAATGTGTATGTTATTTCCGATGCTGATTTTTTAAAACAAAAAGGGTGATTGTTATTTTATGTTAAAATAAATGTAGAGTTTGTGAAAGAATATACTTAAACTAACGAGCAGGAATGTGGAATAAAGAGTTGTTATTATTAAGATGCAGTGTGAAAATGATTAAAAGAATACCGTATTTTCGACATATCTCTGTTACTATTCAATGCAAAGAAAAGGAGGAAACATTTAATGAAGCACAAACATATATTTTTATCTGTTTTTATTTTACTTTTTGTAGCACTATCAGCTTGATCTCAAAACCCTGAGTTTGAATTGTATGAAGGTGAAGCACTAAGAATAGCGATAATAGGAGAGCCACCTATAATTAAAGAAGAGCAAGTGGAGTTCAATGAAATTTCATTTGAGGATTTAACCAATAAAGATTTAATGTCTTATGATGCAGTCTTAATAACAAAGGAACATCTCAATCAGGCTTCTGAAAGTCAATACGCTGATGTTTATTTAAATTCTACAATTCCATTCTTTTTTATATCAGCTAAAAGTCGTATTCCTTTTACTATGAATGATGAGAAATATTCTGATTCATGGGGTTGGATCCGTGGTAATAGCTACGCTGTTGGGGTTATTAAGTCTGAAGAAGGTGATAAATTAAATGGTTGGGGATATAGCTTGTATAATGATGAAAAGAAAGATGAATACATAAAAGAAGTATATTCAAGGATTTTTAAGACAATAGAAGAACAGAGATAATAGGTTATTAAAAGTATTGAACTAACGGGTGCGTTTCTTTAAGATCACTTTACCTCGAATATCGTTTAAGTGTACATTTCGTGGTATAATAGAATAAACTCTATATACGGAAGAGGTGAACGCAATATGAATACAGCAAAAGAGCGTTTACTTAAAATTATTGAAGAGATACCTGAAAAAGAAGTGGATAAAATCTTAGATTTTGCTGAGTATCTTAAAATAAAGAGGGAAAAAAGTTTATCAGAGGACTTAACAAAGGCTAGTGAAAGTAGTCTGGATTTTTGGGATAATGACATTGATGATGAGGTTTGGAATGATGTATAAACAAGGTGATATCGTTCTATTACCCGTTCCTTTCAGTGATTTAACAAATAGAAAACAACGCCCTGTTCTCGTAATTTCAAGTAACAGTTATAATGAAGTGACTGACGATATTGTTGTTGTTGCTATTACTTCACAATTACGAAATCTTGATTATTCTGTTGTAATTGAATCAAAAGATTTAAAAGAAGGAAAACTTAAAGTCTCATCTGCAATTAGAGTTGATAAAGTTTATACGTTATCTAAAGATATTGTTAGAAAGAAATTTGGCCAAGTTAATACGGAAGTTATGAAAAATGTTCGAAACAAGATTAATGAGTTAATAAAATAAAGTGAGGACTGTTATTATTGCAGTCCTCTTTTTAATTAATTGTTGTTTGTGAATACATACACTTAAAGTAACGGGTGCTTTCCTTGAATAAGGAATCGCACCCTTGTTCAACTATATCAGCAGGATAGTTGAATAAGCAAAAAGGGGGAGGATTATGTTAAAAAATGTTTTACTTTCAGGGATTTTATTAACTTTGATTTACATCGCAATCATATTAACTCTTGTTCTATCTCATATAGAAGTTATCGACATTAAGATACCATATACAGGTTAAATTATTTCACTAACAGGTGCTTTAGTTCAACAATAAAATATAAAATAGAACGCTTGGGTAATAAAAATACCCAAGCGTTTTTGTTTGCTATTTGTACTGTTTTTTACAGTGTTAAACATAGTGCGTTTAGTGTATCTAATTAGCCTGTTATTTTAGATTTTCTCCACAGTATCGGAACTACTTACCCTTAACGTAAGTAGTTTTGATACCGCGGGGATCCGGTGGTTTCCGTTACAAAGGATGGCGTTAGAAGGTCCGGGAAATCACTCGCTTTCCGTGGGAATGTGGTGAGCTTCCTGCGTGAGTCTCGGAGTCGAGTCCTCAACAATTCTTCACAATCTCTATGTTTTGAATTAAAGGGAAAAATAAGAGACCAAATCACATGCAATTTGGTCTGCTAATTCGTATGTTTCTCCACCGAAACGGAACTATTGTAGACGTCAAGTCGAATTTTACACTTTTTGCTCGTTTCCCTTTTACACTTCTGCTGAAAAAA
>NZ_JBHSZV010000058.1:0-874 GCF_042663045.1 Halobacillus seohaensis
CGATATGCTCATTAGATTTGATCGTTACCGAATAGGTTTTTGTTTTCGCTCCTTCCTTGTAACAGCCCTCACGTAGCGGACATACTTTACACTTCTCCACATCAAAATAATATTTCAATTGGGGATTTTGAGAAGAATCTTTTCTCTTTTTAATGGCTTTCTTTGTCGCTAAATGTCCAGCGGGGCATACATACTTATCTGCATCTTTATTAAATTCAAACTCCATTCCTTCTTTGCGGTTTCCATTGGTTATCACAGGGTGTAAACGAGACACCAATTTCATTTCTTGTTCGTTTGCGTACTGTATATTTTCCTTACTAGAGTAAGCCGTATCTCCTAAAACCGTATCTACCTTCATCCCACTCTTTTTACTTGCTTCCACCAATTCCTTTAAATACTTTGTGTCACTTTTTTCACCAGATGTTACCACCGCTGCTGTTATAATTCGTTCATCCGACATGGCCATATGTGTTTTATATCCTAGGAAAGAATAGTCTGCTGATTTATAACCTTTTCGCGCGTCGGGATCTCCACCATAATTCGCCTCTTCTTCAATATCATCGATGACTTCTTTTACCCTATTCATTTTCTCTTTAATCGCAGGCATCTTTTTTAGGTTATCTTCTTGCTCGATGACATCAAGTAAAGCATTGGTATATGTCATTTCATCTTCTAGTGAGTTGGTCGTTGGCTTGGTTGGGAACTGCTTTTTGATGGTTTCCTTATACTGATAGACTGTTTTTCGTAATGACTTGGATTTCTCCTGTACATATTCTTTCGCTGTTTTCGCATGAAAACGGGACGCCGAATGGTGGCATCCAAGATTAAGGTATGGCTTGCCAACACCTCATGTTCCAATGCTAACGCAACCGTC
>NZ_JBHSZV010000059.1:0-20763 GCF_042663045.1 Halobacillus seohaensis
AATTTCACAATGATGTCCAAACATTTCAGCCGTAGATTTTGCTAAAGGAATGTATTTCTGCAATGTTTGTTTCCTTTCTTCCATGTCACTCTACCTCCCACCTTAATTTATACCTTTTTATATAAAAATTTCGATCAACTTTTTTGATAGTTTAAGAACAGCTTCTACTATCGTATTCAAGGTTAGAAGTATATAAATTTTCAATTGACTAATCCATCATAACATATAAAAATTTATATATAAAAGGCAAAAAATTAGTTAATATATACTTTTTTATATAAAATCAAGTTTATTAAGAAGTACTGCTTCTCATTCCATTAATTTTAATTACAGGGGATTACACATCAATTATCTCCTTTTCTAAGCGTGAGCATTACACATTATCTCGAAATCAAGTCTTCCACAATCCTGCCCGTTTCTTTAAGACTCCGTTTCGAGATAATTGTCTATACACTGAATAAACATACACATTCATGCATTTAATTACGCGTTTATTTATACAACTTCTCTAATAAACATATTGCCAAAACCTACAAAGAATAAATGCCATATACAGCTCATTTTTCATTTCGTATTAATGTTCATTTGTATTTTGAGTAGTTATTTACACACAATAATGTAACCTAATTTCACCTCTGCAATAATTATTTCAGATATGCTGCTGTACAAAAGCGAATGCAATTTTGACAACCAAAAAAGAGCAAATTCCTTATCAGAAATTGCTCAATCTTCTTCAACTAAAGCACGTAAAGCACCGGTTCTCTTAATATCGTTACTCTGTAACATCTACTTCTAACGAATAAGGTATAAATGAATACATGTATTTTATAGTTATTTTTTCAGGTATTTCGTTCCCAAAAGCACGTAACCCATAGTGTTTTATGATTTTTCTGTCATCTTCTTCATATAGAGCTTTTTGTTCTTCTGGTGATAATTCAGGTTGCACTTCTATTTTGTTAATTTTGTGAAAAGTAATATATGGGTCTTCTTCAAGACCTCCGCCTGCTACCATATGATTTGTTCTGCTTGCACCCAACTCAACATTTTCAGCTTTATTTCCATTAATCAATACATTTTGTAGGTTGATATTTGCAAATCCAGAGTTTACTATTTCTACTACTCTTTTCTTTTCATCATCTGCATAGAAACTTATACCGTTTGATGATAATGGTGGGTTAGCTTTTAAATAAATAATGCTCCCTAACAAGAAAAATAATAAAATGCCTCCGATTATTAAGAGGGTTCTTTTCAGGATAACCATCACCTCTATCCACAATTTAACTTATTGCACCATAAAACACCATTAGACCTTTAATTTCCACAATTAGTTGGAATTTGATGGTCATCTTTTATCGGTATAATAGGGTTTTCGGATTTAAGATCCATTAAATTTATAGTGTGATTTGCACAATATTTTGTTAGGTAATAATAGCCAATGTAGGTCTACATTTTGACCTACAAACTCGTCTACAAATTGGCATACATAAATTGACCATTAAATTGAAAAATATTTTATCGTGAATGATTCCATCTAAATTACTTATTAAAGGAAACCCCCTATTTATCTGTAAGATCAGTTTCGTTACTTTTGATTGGAGAAATGGGGTCGTGGAAATGGCTCGCTTTCCGCGGTGAATACGGCAAGCCTCCTCGAGCTAAAGCTCTACGGGGTCTTGCTAGTCTATCCTTTCCCGCAGGAGTCTCACCATTTCCACGCCCCCATTACCATGATTAGAAGAACGAAACCATCTTTCCAAATCCTAAAAGGGGTATACTGCAGAAGGCTGAGTCTTTAACAATACTGCTGCGTGGACTTGAAAATAAATATAAGAAAAATCTCAGTTCACTGAACTGAGATTTTTTAGGAATTTGCTCTTATTTGTGTGTACCTTCTTCGATCCCCCTATGTCTTGTATGAACCCTATGTTAGAATTATTAAATTAAGCGTTTACAAGGAGAAAAAATATATGTTCAGGAGATTGCAAGCCTCATTAAGAACTAAAATACTAAGTTTAATATTAATCTTAATCATAGCTATTATTGTTATTTTATCAGGAGTTTTTGCTTATTGGGAATTGGAGCAAACCAAAGAAAATACTGGTCAACTGGCTAAACAAGTCGCCACAACAGTATCATTGATTCCATCTGTTCGTGAAGCTTTTGAAACGGAAGAGCCTTCAATCGTTATCCAGCCTATTGCGTTAGGAGTGCAAGAACAAGTGGGGGCAGAGTTTGTTGTAGTTGGAAACGAGGACGGTGTTCGTTATGCCCACCCGGATCACTGGAAGATCGGTAATAAAATGGTTGGTGGTGATAACGATCGTGCTCTCGTCGATGGTGAATATTATATATCAGAGTCTGTTGGAACGCTTGGGCCTTCGCTCCGAGGAAAAGCTCCAATCTTCAATGAGGAGAATGAAGTAATTGGGATCGTTTCCGTTGGATTTCTTATCGAAGACATCAACAATACTTTTTTTAAAAAATTAGAAGATATTGCTGGAATATCCGCATTGGTTCTCCTTATCGGTGGACTAGGTGGATTATTGTTAACGAGAAGCATACGCAAAGATACAATGGGACTAGAACCCTATCAAATTGCAACCCTTTACCGAGATAGGGAAGCAGTCTTATCTTCAATAAAAGAGGGGATCATTGCGATTGACCGTCAAACTCGTGTAACGATGATCAATCAATCGGCTAGAAACATCCTTCAAATCGAAGGAGATGTTTCTCAAAAGTTGATCAATGATGTATTTCCTAATACGGAGATGCCGCGAGTCCTTCATTCAGGAAAAGCAGAAAACGATCAGGAAATTTTACTGAATGATCGTATGGTAATTATAAATCGAACACCGATTGTAGAAAAAGATGAAGTGGTTGGTGTGGTTACGATTTTCAGAGATAAAACGGAAGTACGCGAAATGGTGAACTCCCTTTCAGAAGTTAAACGTTACTCGGAGGATTTACGATCACAGACACATGAATATGCTAATAAAATGTATGTTTTACTAGGTTTACTTCAGTTAGGGAATTACAGTGAAGCGATTGATTTGATCGAAGCAGAGTTTCAATCCAATCAATCGCAAACGCAGCTGTTAAATCAAGTAAATGATGACACAGTTAAAGCAATTCTCTTAGGAAAATTAAGCCGGGCTTCTGAGTTAAAAATTGATTTTTCTATAGATGAAGGTACTTCTCTTGAAAGTGTACCGTCCCATATCGATCGTTCGAAACTAGTCACGATACTCGGGAATATGATTGATAACGCATTTGAAGCTGTTCAAGATCAAGAAGCTAAGCAAGTAGTGTTTTCCGCAACAGATGTAGGAAGAGAAATCGTTTTTGAAGTAACAGATAACGGTCCTGGAATTTCAGAAGAAGTAATGCCATATGTTTTTGTCAAAGGATTCTCTACAAAAGAAGGAAAACACCGTGGCTATGGCTTGGCAAATATTAGTGAGATCGTCAGCGAATTAGGAGGAACTCTTGAGATTGGTGGACAACAAGATCACGGAACATCTTTTTCGATCTTTTTATCAAAGTAGGATTTATTGAAGGGAGTCAATGAAATGACTAAAGTTGTGATTGCCGAAGATGATTATCGAGTCGCTCAACTGCATGAGAGCTTTCTAATGAAGTTGGAAAATGTTCAGGTTGTGGGTAAGGCACTCAATGCAGCAGAAACGATGCAAGCAGTCGAACAACATCAACCTGATTTATTGCTATTGGATGTTTATATGCCCGATCAACTCGGAACAGATTTATTACATCAACTCCGAGAACATTCCACTTCACTTGATGTGATCATGATTACGGCAGCTGATGACAAAGAGATGGTCACCCAAGCTCTTAATTATGGGGTGGTTGACTATATTATTAAGCCTATTTCGATGGATCGGTTTGTTGAAACGATTAAAAATTATCAAGCTAAAAAGCGTCTAATTGATTCACATGAAACGATGGATCAAAAGCTTGTCGACCAGCTGATTGGAAAAGAACAGACACAGTATGAAGGAGAGGTTCTTCCTAAAGGAATTGACTCGCTAACTTTGAGCAAAGTCAGAAAGTTACTACAACATTCTGGAGATACTGGCGTAACAGCAGAGCTGGCAGGCGAGCATATGGGAGCTTCGAAAACTACGGCAAGAAGGTATTTAGAATATTTAATATCTACTCATGAAGGAATTGCTGAAATGAGGTATGGAAAAGTAGGAAGGCCGGAAAGAAAATATTTTTATAGTAAAAACTAGACTTCTAGCATAATTTACGGGTTCGGTTCTCGAGTACAAAATATGAGTTAGTACACCAAATAGCAGTCCAATTAACAGGAAAATTGGGCTGCTTATTTTTATTGATCTTTTAGTGAGATAACACAACTTATTGTCATCAATTGAATTCTTGTGTTAAAACGAGTGCTAAAATCATGGTTAAAGTTCAGGTTTTACGAACGATTCCGAGATAATTAGGGTTCGTTACCGTATAAGGGATAGGGGTGGCTTTGAAACAACTCGCTTTCCTGCGGGGGAACTGGCAAGCCTCCTCGGTCGTTGGCACTCCCTGTGGGGTCTCGCCTAGCTCCTTCTCGAGGCCACTGAAAAAGTCTTTACTAAGAAAAATACAATGGGACCACCTACTATATATCGGCGATCTCATTGACATTTCCTTCTACATATTGATTGATTTAATTTTTGTTCTCTTATATTATCAGTTTTTCAGTGGCTTCCTCCTTCTCCCGCGGGAGTCTCGTCGTTTCAAAGCCACCCCATTCGACATGGAAATGCACAAACCCTCGACATAGAAGAATGCGTCTTACCTATGCTATAAAATAAAGCCTCACCCAACACGATTCTCACACACGAGGCTTTATACTCACGTGAAGCTGCGTATCTGATGCTTCCGTCCTCCTCTCGAAAGTAAGAAGGTCCGGGAAATCGCAAGACTCCTGTGGGATGAACATGATCGGTGAGATCCCGCAAGGCGTAGCCTGAGGAAGCTCACCACATGCCCACGGAAAGCGAGTGATTTCCCGGACCTTCTAACGCCATCCTTTGTAACGGAAACCACCGGAATGTCTCGAAGCTGAGTCCTCCATAATCTGAGACTTTAGTTTAATAAGAAAATATAAAACAGAACTACTTAAGCATAATAAGAGTGTTTTTTCATTTTCATTATGATTTAGAAGTACATGTGCTTGATACACCGTTTTTACTTGATAAGAAACACAGTAAGATTGAATAGTCCAGTAGATGTATGCCAATGAAGGTTTCGCTTTTCCCATGATCGTAATGGGGGATGGGAAACGGTGGGACTCTTGCGGGAAAGGATAGACTGGCAAGACCCCGCAGAGCTTTAGCTCGAGGAGACTTTTCGGCTTCCCAGCGGAAAGCGAGTCCCCCCTTCACCTAAACAAAAGCAGCGAACTCCTCCTTTTAGTTCAAGAATAAATTTTATGAATTTTATTAAGGTTATTTTTTTAAAACAACTAACTTTGAAAACGGTTACATTAGGATCGTTGTCATTTAGTATGTAAATTAATCAATTCATAATATTCTTACAAAGGAGAGGTCAAAATGAAAAAGTTATTTATGCTATTGCTTTTATCATTACTAGTTGTACTTGCAGCTTGCGGAGAACAATCGACAAACTCAGAAGGAGACTCAAATGAAGAGGGATGGAAACCTAATAAGCCACTTGAGATTGTCGCCCCTGCTGGAGCTGGTGGTGGATGGGACACTACAGCTCGAAGTGTAGCAAAGATTATGGAAGAAGATGGAATCATTGAAGAAGATATCGGTGTTGTAAACAAGCCTGGTGGCGGTGGGTCTATTGGTTGGTCATACGTAGATAATATGGATAACCCTCATAATATTTTCGTATCTTCCCCTCCACTTATTTTTGTACCATTAAACGGTCAATCCGAAATTGGGTATAAGGATGTCACACCACTAGCGAACATGATTGCTGATTACGGTGCTTTTGCTGTAGCAGAAGATGCTAAGTGGGATAATTTAAATGATCTATTTGACGATATGAAAGAAGATCCATCACAAGTAACAGTTGTTGGAACCTCATCCCCAGGATCAATGGACCATATGCAATTCATTAAAATCGCCAAAGAAGCTGGTGTCGATATTAAGAATGTTAAATATGTTTCCGCTCAGGACGGCGAAGGGTTAACACAGATTTTAAATGATAGTGCTGACGTCTATTCCACTGGTGTAGCTGAAACGGTTGAACAAGTCAAAGCTGATAAAATCAGAGTGTTAGGTATAACTTCAGAAGAACGTTTGGAAGGGGATACCCTATCTGAATTTCCTACAGCTAAGGAACAGGGAATCGATGCAACATTTGTAAACTGGAGAGGTTTCTTCGGACCTAAAGACATGGATGAAACGGCCTTACAATATTACGAAGAGAAACTCAAAGAGGTAAGTGATTCAGAGGCTTTTGCTGAAATTCGAAAGCAATATGGTTGGGAAGAAATGTACATGGACAATGAAGAATATAAGAAATTCTTAGATGAGCAAACTGAAGAATTAGGAAGTTTATTAGAAGAGCTTGGTTTAGGTCAATAATCTTGTAGAAAAGGGTGACAAGTAGCAGAACAAGTTGTTTACTTGTCACCTTTCTCTCAATTGAAGGTGGTATACATGCTTAAAACATTACATCAAAAAGTAAGTATCGCTCTTATATTATTTGCACTCGGTTATTTGTATCTAAGTTACAACTTAAAAGAATATCCATATGTGCCAGTAGACTCTGACCTCGTCCCTAAGGTTCTAGGATATATCTTGATTGTTTTAGCTATCTTCCTTTATTTTGATAAATCTTCTGAAACAAAAGAAGAAAAGGAGAAAAGAGTCATACCAAGAAAAGAAGTTCTTGTCATGCTTGCTGTCGGCGGAATGATTTTCTTATATATTTTCTTGTTAGAAATCATAGGTTTTGTCATCACTACAGCATTATTTATATTTGCGTGCTCCACTTTCCTTGGTTACAGAAAATGGGTCACGAATATTTTAGTCTCACTGATTTTTCCCAGTCTTTTATATTATGTATTTAATTACTTATTGCAGATCAGATTACCTCAAGGAATATTACCATTATAGAAGGTGTGGATAAATTATGGGTGCATTAGACGGTTTAATGCAGGGGTTTCAGGTAGCCTTTAGTCTCGAGGGGATCCTGTTCGTCTTTATTGGAGTTTTGATCGGGACTTTCATTGGCATGATGCCTGGTTTAGGACCGATTAGTGCCATAGCGATTATGATTCCTGTTACATATGGAATGGAGCCTTCAACAGCATTGGTTATGATGGCAGGAGTCTATTACGGTGCAGTATTCGGTGGATCGAGTGCATCAATTTTACTAAATGCACCGGGTATATCCGGTACAGTAGCCACAGCATTTGATGGCTACCCGATGGCTCAAAAAGGGGAAGCTGGTAAAGCTCTTGCCATTGCGGCCATTTCCTCCTTTGTCGGCGGAACTGTTTCCGTCGTGCTATTAATGCTGTTTGCCCCAGCTTTAGCTCAAGTCGCTGTAACATTCGGTCCTCCGGAATATTTTGCCCTAATGTTTATGGGTTTGACGGCAATCTCTAGTCTTTCAGAGGGTTCTACGATTAAAGCACTTATTTCGGCTACGTTAGGATTTATCGCTGTTACTGTTGGAATTGATGCCCAAACAGGGACGACTCGATTTACATTCGGTAATGCTAATTTACTCGAGGGTTTTGACTTTTTAATTATTGCTCTTGGTTTATTTGCACTAGCTGAAGTCTGCTTTCTTATCATTAATCGTAAAAATAAATCTCTTAGCCAACAAGCAGATATAGGCAATCTTAAACTTAGTAAAAAAGACTTTAAAGAAATGAGAGGCCCAATGACACGCCAATCCTTTTTAGGTTTCATACTTGGTGTGCTCCCTGGTGCAGGGGCAACGATCGCTTCCTTTATTGGATATATTACAGAAAAGAAAATTGCAAAGAATCCAGAAGAATTTGGAAAAGGTTCAATCAAAGGATTATCTGGACCTGAAACAGCTAATAACGCAGCAACAAGCGGTGCCTTCGTACCATTACTAAGTTTGGGTATTCCGGGGTCAGGTACAACCGCAGTTATGCTTGGGGCTTTTCTCGTTCTAGGTATACAGCCAGGACCTTTATTAGTGCAAGATAATCCTGATATTTTCTGGGGTATTATCGCCAGTATGTATATCGGTAATATTATGTTACTCGTTCTTAATTTACCGCTTATTCCTCACATTGCAAAATTACTAAAAATTCCTAGACCTTTGCTAATTTCACTTGTGATCATTTTTAGTATGATTGGTGTTTACTCGGTAAGCTTCAGCACATTTGACCTATATGTTCTATTGTTTTTTGGAGTGATTGGGTATTTAATGAGGCTCACCTCGTTTCCAGCTCCTCCCTTCATTTTGGCGTTTATATTAGGAGGGATGATGGAACAATCACTTCGCCAAGCATTAACAGCTTCAGGTGGCAGCTATATGATCTTTATTACCGAGCCAATCTCCCTTGCTCTCTTAATTGTAAGTATATTGGCATTCGCTATTCCAATTATTAAAAATCGTTGGAAAAAAAGAAGCAACCCACCAATAAACGAGAATTAGTCACAACAATAGCAAAACATTCCCAAAATAAGTATCTGTCCTCTGAAGTGCTGAGAGACAGATACTTATTTTATAAACTTCTTATAATACACAAGTAAGATCATTAACAAGATCGGGTCTACTACCGCTGAGTACCCCAAGTTCCACCACCCATAATGAAAATAACCCCAGGGCTCAGGAATTAAAGTCAACAACTCGTAGGTTAGTAAGGCTATTTCCCAGTAAAAAAAGTAAACTGCTTGTTTCCCTAGTGAACTTCCAAAAGGATACCAGTTTAAAAACATCATATTCACTGGAGGAAGTAAAGCAATATGTGCAGGTAAAGCTGCCCAATCAACCTCTGGCCGAAAATACCAGTAACCCTGGTATTTTATATCAATAAATATATCAGCAGACATCTGAAAGGCAATCGTAAAAACCCAAATATGGGCAATTTGTTTTACTGTTAATCTTTTATTTGATTTAAAAGCTATGATATTAAATAGAATAATTGCAAGAAGAAGCCCAACCATTTTTTTCAACGCCTTTATCTTTCACCCTTTACTAAGTAAGAAATTCTAATACTAAACTTATCTTTTTTTATAGGCTATGTTAAATATTGTTGTTGATTTTTGTTAATTGTTTTCTTTTAAAGACCCTGATTGTGTAGTTGATCACTTAGAACCTAAAATTGAACGACTTTGCCATTAATAAATCCAGTACTAGGCCTATTAATCGGGTCCGTTCGAATTGTGTGGTACCTGTTACCGCACAATTTGATTCCGAGATGATTGTGTGGAGAAAGGGCTGGTGGGGAAGGAGTCCGAGGAGGCTCACCGTACTCCCACGGAAAGCGAGTTATTTCCCCGACTACCTTCCCCTCCTACCGATGACGGAACAGGCACACGATCTCGGAATTGAGTCTTCCACTATCTCGCCCTATAACGGAATAAGCTTGATTTTTCATTTGGTGAATTTCAAAATAAAATCCTATAGATACCACCATTCACAATGTAAAAGCATCGTTTTGCAGGACTTTGTAATCACTTATATACGATCATTGATTCCACGGTAATTTCAAATAATTTCAAATAGTTTGATTTTTACTGCCACCCGTTGTATCCTATTTTATGAAGTCGCTTACAAAGAGAGTGAAGGAGGTACATAATATGCAAGCAATGAAAAACAGATGGTTAATTGCTTTATCAGCTATTTCCATCCACCTTTCCATCGGAGGTGCCTACGCATATAGCGTATATACCACCCCCGTAAGTGAACAAATGGGTTGGACTCCAACTCAAGTAACGATTGCATTTACCATCATGATGGCACTAGCCGGGTCATCCGCAGCATTGTTTGGGAAATTTGTTGAAAAAAATGGTCCAAGAAAATCAGCAATTCTGGCTGGTGTTTTGTTCGGATTAGGACAAGCTGGTTCGGGGCTTGCGATCGCGATTGATTCGCTTCCATTTTTCCTAATGTCCTACGGAGTGGCAAGTGGACTTGGACTTGGCATTGGCTATATTTCACCCGTATCAACTCTCGTGAAATGGTTCCCTGACCGAAGAGGTTTAGCTACCGGATTAGCGGTACTTGGTTTTGGAACAGGAGCTCTCATTACAGCGCCCCTTGCAGCCAACTTAATGACTGCAATTGGAATATCTAATACATTTTACTTTTTAGGCGCTGCTTACTTCGTTTTTATTATATTAGGTGCTTCTTACATTGCCCCACCCCCAGAAGGCTGGATGCCAGCTTCCATGAAACAAAATATGGCCTCTGGAAATAAAGTTTATAAAAAGGATTTACAACAATTAACTTCAAAAGAAGCGGTTAGAACAAAGCGTTTTTGGCTGCTTTGGACGATGATGCTTATTAATACGACCGCAGGGATTATGATGATTTCAGTTGCTTCACCGATGGCCCAAGAAGTTGTAGGGTTATCAGCCGCTGCAGCTGCCACGATGGTCGGGATCATGGGCGTGTTTAATGGTGGAGGTCGTCTTGGCTGGGCAACAGCTTCAGACTATATTGGCCGCCCCAATGTTTTTCTGATCTTTTTCTTAATACAAACTGTTGCTTTTTTCATGCTTCCGATCACGACAAACATCATCTTATTCCAACTTCTAATTTTACTCGTTGTTAGTTGTTACGGCGGAGGATTCTCTAATCTCCCTGCATTTATTGGTGATTTGTTTGGAACGAAACAACTAGGTGCCATTCATGGGTACTTGTTGACAACATGGTCTCTAGGTGGCGTATTTGGACCTATGATTGTTTCGCAAATTCGGGCTAGAACCGATAGTTACACTGCTGTATTTTACGTTTTTCTTGCTTTAATACTCTTAGCGCTTGTCGTCTCCATTCTTATGAAGCTAGACATTAAAAAGACTGAGAAGGATCTAAAACAACAACAAGAAGAGGAAGCCGTTAATTATTAATTAGTAAAATCAAAGCATTTGCATTGTAAAGTTGAATCGCGTCTTACCGACGAGATTCAACTTTTTTCTTAGGGATGGGATTGTTGATTGGATCAGAATCTAGTAGCTTTCCACAGGAGTCATCTGGATTGCCATCCAATCAACGTCATAAGAGAAAGGTGAACAATCTAATAGCTTATGTATTTAAAACTGAAATCCACTTGGGTTGAACCATTGATCATCGATGTAATTTGGTTTTTACACAGAGACCATCACTATAATTGGTCATCAAAGGTGGAGGACCGTATGGAGGTTTTGTTAATCAAACAACGGAATGGTCCTATAGGCAGTGTGGGATTGAAGTTTATGAAGGAATATGGAAAATTTGTGGTTGTTTGATTCATTAAGAGGAGTGATCTGGAATAAAAGTTAGCTACGGAATCATGGCTCCGTTGTTAGAGATAGAGAAAGGGCTCAGGGAACGAATTCGCTTATCGCGGACGAACGGTCAAGCCTCCTTGCTGCGGGGTCTCGACCTGTGCTGGAGTCTCACCGTTCCCCTTCCCCCTCTTACCATATTGAGATGAACGAATCATCACTACTGTAATTCGTAATACAGCTAAGCACGCCTCCTGCATCATATAACTCAAGTGCTCCGGTTCTTCACCCTCAATCTTGACTTGAACCGTATCTCCGCGTTTAAAAGAGTTTACGATACAAAGGATACGTTCAATAATTTACATTCAGGTTCTTTTTAAAAAAATTCAAGCAAGAAGATGAACTTCATCATCTACTTGAATGTCACCTGTTTTTATCACAGAAGCATAAACGCCAAAATTATTATTTCTTTCTTTTATAACCGTTTTATGTAAACTCGAATCTCGTTCGGCACTATCAGGATTAACAGTAATAATCATACACCTTTTACAATGTCCTACGAATTCCAATTCTACTTCAGTTCCTATTTTAATACGTCGGCCAATCCATTCTTCTTCAATAAAAGGAACTTTATCTTTTAATGAAATAAATAAATTAGGACGAAAACGTCTCGAATCAACTCCGTCTTTCCCCCATAGTTCTTTCAACTTATCTAATGAAGCATCTGTTGCAAGTAGAATGTCTTCTACTGCAATTGGCCCTATAGGCACATGTGTAGGGGAATATTCAATAGTAGAGATTTTTCGGTTCGATTTGTTTTCGATTTCTTCTATTAGTTCTTTATCTTCCCAATCAAAAACCTTATCCTCGGGTGTTGTTACTTTCACTTTAGGATATTTCTCCATAGATTCTTCTCCTACAAATCCCGCTTTATATCGAACCATTTCTTGGAATTGTGTTATGGTTAAGAAATTTCCTTCTTTTGTGTCATCTAAATAAGCATGGCTACGGTCTCCATATAAACCATATTCCATTATTTTAGTTTGTTGTACATTTTCTCCACGAAAAGATTTTACCGGATGACGAACAATTTCTTTGATATGACCGATTAACATTTCATTCACTCCAATACTAATTTCATCCTACTATGAGTTAACAGAGCTATTTTAAACCTACTGCGAACTAATAAAAGAGCGTTCCTGGTATGAATGTCAGAACTTAAGATCTAACTTGTATAAAGCCACAATTACCTTCTACTGAAATTTAGATAATTTCGCAGACGTCTGTAATATATTGGCTGACTGATTATGTAAAAGTACTTAGATAAGAAAGTCATTCACCAAATAATTCTTCTTTGTCATAAGCATCAGACCAATGGTAAGGTTGAACTTCTGCTAATCTCTTAAAAACAATATCTTCACTTTTCACACTAACTGCAACCTTCACGTCCGATCCCCAATAAAAAAGCCTTTCCTGACATATCCCGCATGGCGACAATACCTTGTATTGAGAATATTCATCATCCCGTACCACACATAACGAGTGGGTTACTCGTTTATTTAACTTATGTGCTTCTAGTATTGATCCGGTTTCCATACAGAGATTAGAGGCATCGTTTATCACTTCTGGTGCTACACTAGTTAATACAGTCTCGTCTTCTAATGCAACTGCCGCAGCCCCTCCCCATCCTGTTGGATACCTTTGTTCAATCAGTTTAATTACTTCCTTATAAAGCTTTGATTCAATTCTCATTGTGATAGCCTCCTAAATATTTTAGCTAATCCCCCGTTTGTTTAGTATTTATTGTTTCAGTTGACCATTTTCCGGAACTTTTAGATAACAATTCTTTTGCTTCGCATTTTATAGTCTTATTGTTTTAAAACTCACTCTCAAGGCAAAAAATACGCAAGGCTACCCTTTACCAGAAGACTCCGTTTCAAGATAACCTAAGATTAGAATCAACTCTTTTACCTGTTTTTAAATTTAAATCTTAAGATAATTTAAAGGTAACATAAAATTTGTATTTTACTTAAATAAAGTTAAAGTGCTTTTCAAAATGAGAAGCACTTTTTCGTATAAAAATAAGTGCTAAAATGACTTATATATAACCTGGAGAGGTCAATATTGAAATCACAGGTACTCTTATTAATATGCATCTAATTCAAGCTGTTTTTAAAGATGGATGTAGATAAATAAAGGAAGCCATAGTAGCAATTACTCCACCTACCAGCAGAGTTAAAGTGGTACCGAATTGCTCTGCTACAACCCCTGCAACTAACGCTGACACTGGCATTAGTATCCATGTCATAAAACGACTTGTAGCTTGAACACGCCCCAATAGATGATCTGGGCTTAGGTTTTGACGTATAGTTACAATACAGGGGCTCATAATTGCCGCAGAAACTGCACCTATTGCATTCATTAGCGCCAACCATAGGAATGAGTCATACATTGCAAAAATTTAATTCTTGTTCTCTTATATTATCAGTTTTTCAGTGTCCTCCACGATTCTCACGCATGGGGCGTTCTGCTCACGTGAAGTAGCTTATCCGATGCTTCCGTTCTCCTTACGAAAGCAAGAAGGTCCGGGAAATTGCGAGACTCCAGTGGGATGAACATGATCGGTGAGATCCCGCAAGGCGTAGCCTGAGGAAGCTCACCACATGCCCACGGAAAGCGAGTGATTTCCCGGACCTTCTAACGCCATCCTTTGTAACGGAAACCACAGGAATGTCTTGAAGTTGAGTCTTCCACAATCTAGAGCTTTAGTTGAACAATAAATACAAACTATATTAGTTATGACTCAGTTTATATTAAACTAGGTTATTTTTTCGCAAACAATAAGCGCTTCAAAATACAGCGCTTTTTTATAATTTCCTCTACAAACAAATTTTACATTTAATTTATTTTTGTTATCTCCCAATTTAGTAACTCACCTTTTGAAGAAATTTGCTTCATTCCTAATTTTTCAAGAACTTATCGAAGGTTGATTATCTATAGAACATTCGGCGATTACTTTTTCTACTTGCCCAGAAGAGAAGGCCCAATCTGTAATGGCTTTTACCGCCTCTGTTGCAAACCCTTTGTTTTGTGCTTCAGGAATCATACCATAGCCTACTTCGACAGTATTATAATCGTCCGGTTTTCCCTTAAATCCTACATCGCCAATTACTTGTTGATTATCTCGACGAATTACAAACCAAACGCCCCAATTTTTCATCTGATCATCTTTCTTTAATTCTTCAAGATGCATGTCAATGTGTGGACCCATTTTATATTTTCCAGAATAGACGTGATAGCTTTCTAAGGTACAAGGAATGATACAGAGCCTCTTTGTGTTAATTTCCATGTTTTTCCACCTCATAGAAATGCCTTTCGAGCTCGCTTCGAATATCATTTGGAATTCGTTCAGAAGCTTGTTTTTCCACGTTAAAATTCACATAGGTTGTATGGCCTTTTGCACATAACGTATCGTTTTGCCACACTTCCTCGTATAATTGCAAACTTGTATTGCCTACCTTTTGAACCCAAGTATAGATTTCTACATCGATTCCAAAATAGATCTGGCTTTCATAGTCGATATTCATATTGATAATGATCATTTTCCAGTGATCGAAGTTGTGATCAGGTGTGAACAGCTTAAATAATGGATTACGACCCGCTTCCAGCCATACAGGCACAACGGTGTTATTAATATGTCCTACACCGTCAGTCTCAGATACTCGGGGCTCGATTGTCATTTTATACATAGGATCATCCCTTTATTGATTAATCAGTGTGTAAGCTTTCCTTGATGAGCGTTTGTATAAATTTGCTTGATCGCTTCTTCATTGAGTTTTTTAGGGCTACGGTTTAGTAATCTTGTTTGTTTGATACCATTGTTCGTTAAGGTGTCGATATCCTCCTCTTTGATATCGTACGCACTGATACGAGTCGGTAATCCCACATCTTCGACTAAATGGAACAAAGATTGTACGACATCTTGGGCAATATGTCTTTGATTTTTACCTTGTGTTGGTAAGTCCAGCGCCTCGGCTATTTTCACCATTTTATCTAGACAGGCTGGCCAAATATGATCATAAACGTATGGGAGTAATACAGCATTTGATTCTCCGTGTGGAATCTTGAATAAGCCGCCTAAAGGATAGGCTAGCGCATGAACTCCGGCTACGCCTGCATTATAAAAACTCATACCCGCGATCAAGCTTCCTAACGTCATTTGTTCGCGGGCCTGTTTATCTTTACCGTTCCATACCGCCGTCCTCATGTTAGCACTGATTTTCCTTATCGCGTCTAGAGCAAGAGAATCAGTGAGTGGGGTCGCCTGAGTTGACGTATAGGCTTCGATGGCGTGAGTCAGGGCATCGATACCGCTTGCGGCTGTTACCTTTTCAGGCAGGGTATAGGTTAAGACAGGATCAACAATGGCGTAATCAGCCAATAAATACTCGTGAGTGATGACATCCTTCGTATCTTCCAGCGATAAGACCGCAATATCGGTAACCTCTGCGCCCGTTCCGGATGTCGTTGGTATGAATAATTTAGGAACACCTTTATGTTGTAATTTCTTCGTTCCATTTAAGTTTAAATAGTCACTTACTTCCCCTTCGTTCTCCACTAGTACACCAACGACCTTAGCGAGGTCTATAGCACTTCCTCCTCCGACGCCTATAACCAATTCAGGGTGGTATTGACGAGCTTCTTCTACTACTTGATTAGCTGTTTCAATTGGAAGTTCAGGTATTACATTGGTGATCGTTGTAAACTCTACGTGTGCTTCATTTAAAATTTCGGTAATAGGATCAATTACGCCTAGCTTTTTTAGCATAGGGTCCGCAACAATTAGTACTCTTTGATACTGTGAATTTCCTAATACTCCAGCAAGCTTTTCTAACGATCCCGTTCCATAATAGATATGTTTAGGTGAAACAAACGAATTCATCATACCCCCCCTTTTTTAGATAACGCTTTCATTATACCGATAGATTATCGTCCTACTCCCATTCATTATAATTTTTCATACAGTGCTTTAGCCGTCACTAAATCAAAAATTGCCGCTCCAACGGACTTGAAAATAATCACTTGATTCTCAGGGCTAGCTGGGCGATGCTGCCGCTCTATCATCTCTTTGAGCGAAAGGGTCTGCCTAGGATCAACTCCAAGCTCCTTAGCCCGTATCATGTCTCCAGACTCACGAAACGCACTCGGTGTATCGACATACGTTTCGTCTGCCTGCTCGAGTATGGAATCAGGAATTTCCTGCATAGATGGACGGAACGAACCGACGCCTACAATTAGTTTCCCTTTCCAGTCTGCAGCCTTAAGTTTAGGCAACACAGGCGTTTTTGATGTAGTTGTTGTCACGATGATATCAGATTGATGCACTACATCTTCGAGTGAAGCCTGTTGAATGACGATCTCAGGGAACTCCTTACGGGCGGCTTCTATAAACTTCGCCAGCTTGTCTTGACTACGATTATAAACATTGACTGTATCGATCGATCGTACCGCAAGTGCGGACTGTAAATGGCTCCATCCTTGCGTCCCTGTCCCAATAATACCAAGAGAAGAGGCATTTTCTTTTGCGAGATATTTCATCCCTAAACCTCCGAGGGCACCCGTACGCAGGGCCGTAATCGGCACTGCATCACACATCGTAAGCGGTTCCATCGTTTGGCGATCATACAACACCATTAACCCATGGATCGTTGGTTTTCCAATGTTCGTATTGTGTGGGGCAACCCCAACGAGTTTTGTTGCATAGTAATCACCATAATATGAAGGCATTAAAAGGCTCGTATTGTCACCATCTTCAATATGCATCCGATCAGGCGTCAACTCATTGCCTTCAGTAGCATCTAAGTAAAAGGATTCAATCGCCTGGATCGTTTCTTCCATCGTGAAAAGTTCTCTTACGTTTTCTGCTGATAAATATTCCACAGGCTACCTCCTTTACTATGTAAATGATATAAATATAATAACATAATTTTCAGATATCTTTTTGCAATGACACTGTTGTCATTATACCCCCTCTCATTTTCATTTCTGACCTGTTTGATAAACCACCATTATACAAGCCTCGGGGAGGCACTCCTTTTTTGTGCCTCATTAGGAAACATGGGCTATAAATTATGAAATTCACTCATTTTTCTAAGATTTTTTCATACAATTTTTTAGAGGTGATGAAAAGTGGCAAGAGTAGCATATACCGAGAATGACATTGATTTAATAGCTAGGATGATGAGGGCAGAAGCCGCAGCTGAAGGACGGCTAGGAATGCTGATGGTTGGTAATGTAATTGTAAATCGACTAAAAGCTAATTGTTTAGATTTTAAAGATTTACGGTCAATCCGGGACGTGATTTTTCAAGTGCAAGGAGGAAATTATTCTTTTGAAGCCGTACAAAAGGGTAATTTATTTTATAATCCAGCAAGAAGTGTAGAAAAAAAATTAGCCAGAGAAGTCGTAAAGTATTGGAGACGACATCCTTCAAAATATGCTCTTTGGTATTTTAATCCGGGGGGGGAATGTCCTCCTACGTGGTTCGGTCAGCCATTTACAGGGCAATATAAAGAACATTGTTATTATGAACCAGTAGCTGATACATGCGAAGGTGCTTATAGATGGTAACAAATCCCGCCACCGGATACTCAGATATTAGTCCATCGTGATTTCATATTCCCACTTAAATGCTTCACTACTGTTGCGATTACCGGTAAATAAAACAACCGCCCCTAATGAATAAAAGAATGGCAGTTCCTTTGCTTTTGTTTATTTGAATGGGGAATGGGAAACGACTCGCTTTCCGCGGGGAAGACGGCAAGCCTCCTCGAGCTAAAGCGAGGCCACTGAAAAAGTCCTTTTCTATTAATAATGAACTTTTGAAAAACACGATCCCAAAATCTAACGGGTTCAGTTTTCGAGTACAAAACATGAAATAACATACGAATGAAGAGACCAAATCGCATATGATTTGGTCTCTTATTATTATCTGTTATATCAACGATTATCGGTATTTAACATATAAATTAGCATACAAAATCAGAGATTGTGCTTGAATTCGAGATGTTTGTGTGAATATAGGGGCTGCGGGAAACGGTTCGCTTTCCATGGGGCGGGCGCTGAGCCTCCTCGGACTTCGTCCTGTGGGGTCTCAGCTGTCCCGCACATCCCATAGGAGTCTCACCGTTTCCCTCCGCCCCTTTACCATATAAGTGTCTCGATACCCCTTCAAGAAAAGGTAGCCATTCCTAAGTTTGCATGCAAATCTTAATAGCGGGCGGTCCTATTAAAATCCTTGATAAAGAGAGGTTCATTGCAATAGAACACGGATAGTGGAAGATAGTCCTTCTGGGAAAGGGATTCGTTTCTCACACATCGAATGGGGGGGCTTGGTAATCTCCCCGTTTCCTAGCCACCCATCATTTGCTTTTAATGAACGTCCCTACTGCCATAAGTCGTCTTCTGTGTTCGCTACACCATATGGAACAAGTGTGCCAGTTGCAAACTCCCATCTATGAATAGCCTACAATTTGAAGAACCCATTACTGAGGTTTCCGTTTGCCTCACAATGGCAAGGAGGGCCGGGAAATCGCGAGACTCCTATGGGATGAACATGATCGGTGAGATCCCGCAGGGCGATAGCCCGAGGAAGCTCGCCACATGCCCATGGAAAGCGAGTGGTTTCCCGGACCTCCAAACGCTTTCAACCATAACGGAAACAACATTTCTCGAAGCTGGCACTGGCAAGGTTGAGACTGTGTGATGGCATTATTCACTGTTTCTGTATCAAGCTTCAATTGGCTTTATAACAGATAACAGAGAAGGTCATACGGTACGATTTCGATAGAACCATATGGCAAGGGCGGTGGGGAAGGAGGAGACTCCTTCCCCACCGCCCCTTTCTTCTCAACATTATCCCGGAATCGAGCCTTCAACCATACTGCCCTTTAATGGAATAAGCTCAACTCCTCATCTGATGAGTTTAGTATGTAATTCCGTCGTCATAATCATTGGTGCACAATTAACAGAAAGCGAACGTACCCCTCTAGCCCTCTATCTGGTTCTAACGACAGATCCAGATACTGGTTCCCACATTCTTCATCGAATCATTTCAACAAATGCATTCAATACCCTGGCTGTCAGCCCCCAAATGACACGACCCTCGTAAATATAAAAATATTCCTCCATCTGACGCGTCTGCCACTGATAATCTTCACCATTTGCAATAAGATCAAACGGAAAATCATCCTGAGGCTTCACTTCAAAATTAACATAGTGAATTTGAGGCTCTGATTCCTTAAAAAAAGCAAGTGGAACCGTAAATACTTCTTCCACCTCATCCGGATTCGACTGAATGCAACTTTCATCACAGTTTAAGAATCCAACATAAGTACTTACCATCATCCCAAACGGCGAGATCATGTAATCAAAAGGAAATACGTGCTCAATATCCTGATCATAAATCCCCAACTCTTCCTTCGTTTCCCTTATTGCAGCAGCCTGCGCCATCTTGTCTCGAGCATCTACTTTTCCTCCTGGAAAGCAGATCTCCCCTGGCTGTCTTCTCATATGGAGGGAACGAACTTCAAATAATAGATGAAGCTCCCCGTCTATTGTAATTAGTGGCAAGAGGATCGAGTACTGTGTTAAAGCCTGATTCCCTAAGATGGAAGGCGTATGATTCTTCATTTTCTCAATAATCAACTCTGACTTCATACCTTCACCCCCATTAACCTTTTCCTTTTACTATAACAAAGACAGAGGCAGGAAATATATAAAGGACAGAACATAACATATAAAGCTAATTCTCCTCACAAAACACTCGTATGATTCCGTTCGTGTAGGAAAGTCTAAATAACAGGAGGGATTTTAATGAATCAGCGATACTTATCGGTTGAAGAATTTAATCAGTTAATACGACAGTGGAACGGAGAAACAATTAAAATTTCAAAACATGAACTCGATGATGATGATTCAACGTTGATGGAATTGAATGATATTTCCTATTCAACAGATACACGGAGAATTGATGACTACGAACCCATGCATACATTACAACTAAACGGAAATGGACAAACTCAAACGGACTCCGAAGAACTTCAGCCTCTTCCGTCCTCACTATACGAAATACCGCTTGAAGATTCGACGATCTATCAATATGACGAGTCTCGTTTTTCTTTAATTACAGACCGAGGTACTTATACGATTGAACTTGCGACTATGAGCTAATTAAAACCTTTTTTAGTCACATAGAATATTAACAACAGAAGTGAACGGGTAAATAGTTGTAAACGCTAGAATAAAGTTGACAGTTTTCGCTTGATAAGATTTTACACTTTTGCTCTATCAG
>NZ_JBHSZV010000060.1:0-705 GCF_042663045.1 Halobacillus seohaensis
CTATGCTCTATATTACTTTCTTACAAATTCCTATTGAAGAAATAAAGAAAGCTTTTAAAAACATTAAGTTTACATACACTTCAATCATCATAAACTTTGTCTGGACACCTATCCTAGCATGGCTGCTAGCTATTGTGTTTTTAGGTGACAATCCAGCATTATATATTGGATTTATCATGCTCATGGTTACACCCTGTACGGACTGGTACTTAATCTTTACAGGGATAGCGAAAGGAAATGTTGCATTATCAACAGCTATCTTACCTCTAAACTTAATCTTACAGATCATTTTGTTGCCTATTTATCTTCTTATTTTTGGCGGAACTACAGAGGTTATAGAACTTTCATTTCTAGTGGAAAGTATTTTAATTGTTTTATTCATACCGTTAGTTTTATCTTTTTTAACAAAAATGGTCTTGAGAAACAAGCAACAGTTAAGAGACAATCTTATATATAATCTTAGTGTGTTACCGATTATTTTTCTAAGCCTTGCAATTATTGCAATGTTTGCTTCACAGGGACAATTATTGCTTGATAATTTAGATTTAATGTGGCAAATTACAATACCTATCCTCTTATTTTTTATTGTAAATTTTATCGTTGGTCAAAGGATTGGAAGGTTTATGAAGTTCCCAATCTCTGACAGAACAAGCTTAAGCTTGACTACTTTAGCTAGAAATTCGCCAATCGCTTTAGCGATTGCTA
>NZ_JBHSZV010000061.1:0-68008 GCF_042663045.1 Halobacillus seohaensis
ATAGAAAGAATAATTGACGTACTGGTTGGTTCGTTCAGTTTTCAAAGATCAATAGGTTCGCCGCATCAAAATGGCGACTCAATAAATATACCATACTGACGAAGTGAAGTCAATAACACATTTTCACTGTTATGCTTTTTCGTTCAGATGAATGAATCGATGCATCGCCTTTCTAAAAAGCGACAAGAATCAATATACCATGCTGATGAAATGAATGTCAACAACGTTTTACCGCTGTTTTGTTTTTTGATCAGCGAATTGAATTAGTGCATCGCTCTCTAAAAAGCGACAAGAAATAATATACCATGCTGATTAAACGAAAGTCAACACGTTTTTCTCTGTTTTGTTTTTCGTTCAGCGAATTGAATCGGTGCATCGCTCTCTCTAAAAAACGACAAGAAATAATATACCACGCAGAGAAGATGAATGCAATGGTTTCTCAATGAAAAATTCTTACTCATAGTTTTCTAAAATCTATGAAAGCTAGATCAATTGTAATCAAAACTATTAATATACTTCCTATATTCCCTAGCTAAACTTGGAAGTTGCTCATTTTTACTAAAAAACCGAAGTTTCATACTCTCTTGTTCATTGTTCTTTTGCTAAATAAATGACTATCACAGAATAAAATCGACCTCCATGTTCTAATTCAAAATTAGAATCTTCTCCAGAAGAAGTATCTAGCCACTTCAATCTATGACGACTAATTCAGTTTCTTCATTACTTCCCTTTTTACCCACCTCATCTAAACTCTCCCTATTCTTGCACTCCCCTGTTCCATCATTTCTGTGCTGTAATAGCAATTCCTACTTCCCAAAAAATAAAAACTACAGATGAATAAAAAAGCGAAGACCTCCCTATTAATAGAAGAATCCTCGCTTTTTTAAATTAACTGGCTGATTCTGTTTCTTCTAATTTCTTGCTTTTTTGCTTTTTAGATTTCCAAAAACGAAGTTGAGCATTGGCAAATAATCGGTAGACAGCCGGTATGAGCAGTAATGTGATCACAGTAGCAAATAAAAGGCCTGAGATGATCACCGTAGCCATCGGAGCTTGATAGTTACCTGAAGAACCAGTTGCTAGAGCTAATGGCAACATCCCGGCAGTTGTTGTTAAACTCGTCATAAAGATCGGACGGATTCGGTTTTTCCCCGCTTCTACTAATGCACCTTCTACACCATAACCTTCTCTGCGAAGCTGATTTGTTCGATCAATATAAAGGATCGCATTATTTAAAACGATACCTATAAGCATGAGTACACCCATACCCGACATCACACTAAGCTCTCGCTGGGTGATAAAGAGTCCAAGTATGACTCCAACAATTGTCATCGGTATGACAGACATTACAATTAAAGGGTGAGCTAAGTGATTAAATTGGACTGCCATCACTAAATAAACGAGGAAGATCGCGATCCCTAAGATGATAAGCATTTCTTGGATTAATTCTTGTTGTTGCTCAAGGTCTCCAGCTACAGATAAGCTGTATCCAGCTGGAGCGTCAAAATCATCGATAACACTTTGAACCTCGCGATTAACAGTTCCCAAGTCAGTTCCTTCGATATCAGCGGTTATCGAAACATATCGTTCCCCATCAATATGAGTGATTTCATTAGGAGTTTCAACGTCTAGTAACTCAATAAATTGAGAAAGCTTTTCTTCACCTTCAGCAGTCGGCACATCGAGATCTAGTAAAGCCGATTTCGAAGCAGTCTCTTCCTCCCATTTTACTGCTATAGCAACGTCTTCATCATCGATAGTCAATTCACCAACCGGCATTTCTAAAAAGGCCTGCTCGATTATTTGCCTGATTTGACTTTCAGACAATCCAGCGTCTTCGATTTCAGCTTCTTTTAAAACGATCTCTTGCTCCATGGAAGTTCGTTCATTGGAGCTAGCAACTCCCACTATGCCTTCCACCTTTTCAAGTTCGTTCATAAAGTCGTCTGTTACTCCTTTTAATTCGGTAAAATCTTCTCCTTTTACATAAACTTGAACAGGAAATCCGCCGCCCCCAGCAGACATAACGTTTTCTACAGATCGAATCGGCAGTGTATCTTCTAATTCCCGTAAAGATTTTAAAATATCTTCATTAACATCATCTTGTCCTCGCGTAACTTCATCATCTTTCGTCATATTAATCATCGAATAAAACATTCCACCCATTTCAATGACGTAGTTGGAATCTACATCTTTAACAGAGGATAAAGTATTATTCATTTCCTGGGCAATCTCTTCCTTATCTTCATTAGTCAATCCTGTATCTAAATCGATCATCAATTCTGAGTATCGATTGAACATATCCGGCATAATCGTTATCGGGACTTTTGTGACCAACATTAATGAACCTGCGAACATTAGTACAAAAATAATCACAATAGCTAAACTATGACGTTTTCGCTTCACCGTCCAAGAGACAAGTGCGTTGTACCTTTTAATCATTCGCCCCTCTTTATTAGCTTTCTTTAGCTTACGAAGTTGTAAGAACTTTTCTGATAGTGATGGAATTACAGTAAACGAAACAACAACGGAGCTCATGAGAGTAATGACAACAACGACAGACAACATAATCATAAACTGTCCCATTTCGCCACCAAGCAGACCGATTGGTAGAAAGACAACAATAGTCGTTAACATAGAGGCGATGACTGCCGTTGCTACTTCTTTCGTTCCTTCAATCACCGCAGCCAGTTTATCTAATCCTTGTTCTTTCTTGCTATATATTGATTCAAGGATAACAATGGAGGAATCCACCATCATCCCCACCCCTAAACCAAGTCCAATTAAGGTTAAAATGTTAAAGCTATAATCAAACATCCACATGGCGGCAAATGTTAATAAAATCGAAGTAGGAATCGAGAGTCCAATAATAAATGTAGCTCTAATATTCCGTAAAAATAGCAGCAATATTACGATGGCTAAGATCCCACCAATAATAATGTTCGAGGTAACACCATCAAGAGAATCTTCTACATAATCCGCCTGGGCGACCATCTCGTTTAACTCAAACCCTTTAACTAAGCCTTCATCACGGATGTTTTTCACTTCTGCCCTAACAGCTTCTGCCATTTCAATTTGGGTAGCCTCTGAATTACGTCCCACTTGAACAAACATAAAGTCGTTAGAACCATTTTTCCAAACAAAGGTAGAATTGTCTATTGGCTGTAAAGAAATAGTTGCCAATTCATTCAAATCAACGAATCCATCTGGAGTAGGGATTTTGACCTCTTCTACATCCTCAACACTTTGCAACTGACTATTCCATCGGATCGAAGGAGACCCTTCCTCTTCCCTTAACTCTCCAAGCGTTGATTCTCCGTTAGCTTCTTCAATGAATCCACTTACTTGTTGTAGATCCAATCCTTGCTCTGCTAATTCTGCACGATCAAACTCAATAACTATTTCATTTTCTACAAGACCAGATACGGAGACATCCCTTACCTCAGATAAGCTCTCTAACCTTGGCTCTAAAATATCTTCGGCAAATGCTCCCATTTCTTCCATATTACCGTTTGAGACATCCATGTAAAATTCATAACCTTGTGAAGTAGCATATTGCCCCGATTCCACATCGTCGATTTTTGCGTTTTCAGATGTTGCCGTATTAACGATCGATTCTACCTCTTTATAAACCTCATCTCCTTCCCCCTGTTTAAAGGTAAGTTGAAATGAGCTTCTTCCCATATTTGTCGTGGAAGTCATATCCTCGACGCCCTCTACACCCCCAAGTTGCTGTTCTAAAGGATTAGTAATCGAACGTTCTACTTCAATTGCAGGAGTATCACCTGCATACACTTCGACGAACGCCCCATCCAACGTAATATCCGGCATTAGCTCCTGATCTAACTTAAGTACAGCGAAACCACCAAGCATTAGAATAAGTACGACCATCAAGCCCACTAGAATTTTTCTTTGAACAATAAACTTCAACCACCCCATAAGCACCCTCCTTTTTTTCTCGAAAAACACACAAGTTAAAAATTTCCACAATTATAATGGTATTGTAACTCAATACCAAGGTGACGGTATGGAAAATTTTGATAATCACCTCACTTCACAACCTTATCTTTCTGCTTCAATAATTACATTGAGCCAGAGACCTAACTTTTCTACGACCACAGACTTATATATGTAAGCTTGATTTAAAATATTAATTTGAATTCCTATGTCTTTACTAACGGGACCATTTAAACTCTTTATTCACCAATCCTATCCGAGTTTCATCAACCCGGGAAACTATCAAAATGAACGTTTAACATAGCCTAGATTAAAAAAGATATGTTATAATATTTTTTGCATAAAATGAATAAAGTCTGTAATTGAGCAGGAGAGGTTCTAGCTACACCCTCTATAAAAAACTAAGGATGGAACTGTACCTTACCTTAGGTGCGGTTTTTTATGTTTTTTGGGTTAGTGGAATTCTCTTTTTCAATGTAGTCTAGCGCTTGCGCTTTTCTTAATGAAAGGGGAATTTTTTAATGGAAAATAATAAAGCAGTTGTGGTTTTTAGTGGTGGTCAGGATAGTACAACTTGTCTTTTCTGGGCTCTAGAAAAATATGATCAAGTTGAGGCTGTTACATTTGATTACAGCCAACGACATAACGAAGAAATAGAAGTTGCTAAAGAAATTGCTAATGATTTGAATGTGAAACATCATATTCTTGATATGTCATTACTTAGTCAGTTAGCTCCTAATGCTTTGACTCGTGATGACATTGAAGTGAAAGATGGAGAAGATGGAGACCTTCCTTCAACATTTGTTCCGGGACGAAATCTGTTATTTCTTTCGTTCGCTTCGATTCTCGCTAAACAAGTAGGGGCAAAACACGTCATAACAGGAGTTTGCGAAACAGATTTCAGTGGATATCCAGATTGCCGGGACATTTTCATTAAATCATTAAACGTAACACTTAACTTATCAATGGATGATCAGTTCGTTGTTCATACACCCCTAATGTGGCTAGATAAAGCCCAAACTTGGGAGATGGCAGATAACCTGAATGCATTTGATTACGTACGCCAACTCACACTCACTTGTTATAACGGTGTACGTGGCGACGGTTGTGGCGAATGCCCTGCGTGTAAACTCCGTCGTAACGGGTTAGAAACCTACCTACAGCAAAAATCTGAGGTGAATAGCTAATGTTTGGTTTTACCATTGTTGAGAATTTACAAAAAATCAATGAAGACATTGAAAAACACGAACTAAAGTATCACAACAAGCGTGTGCTCGTCAGCAAAGAATTCACCTTTGATGCCGCTCATCATCTTCATTGCTATGAAGGAAAGTGTAAAAACCTTCACGGCCATACGTACCAGGTAGTCTTCGGAGTTAGCGGCTATACAGATGAGATTGGTCTTGTCATCGATTTTGGTGATATTAAGCAAATTTGGAAAGAGCAGATAGAAATTCATCTCGATCATCGCTATCTAAATGAAATGCTACCGAAAATGAATACAACGGCAGAGAATATGGTTGTCTGGATCTACGAAAAAATGCACACGGCTTTAAAAGGCAAACGCGAGGATTTCCGTGTAGAATTTGTGAAACTTTATGAAACACCGACAAGCTACGCCGAAGTAAGACGGGAGTGGATGGAACATGAATAAATTCCCAATCCTTGAAATTTTCGGCCCAACGATTCAAGGGGAAGGCATGGTCGTTGGTCGAAAAACGATGTTTGTTCGTACGGCAGGCTGTGATTTCAGCTGTGCCTGGTGTGATTCAGCCTTTACATGGGATGGTAGCGCGAAAGAAGAAGTTCGCCGTATGACAGCTGAAGATATTATTGCTGAACTTCAAGAAACAGGTGGCGATAAATATGATCATGTTACTATATCTGGCGGAAACCCGGCACTTTTAAAAAACCTTCAAGAATTGATTGAGCCCCTTCACGAGAAAAATATTGAAGTGGCCCTCGAAACTCAAGGAAGTCGCTGGCAGGAGTGGTTTCTAGATATTGACGACTTAACGATCTCACCTAAACCTCCAAGTTCGAAAATGACTACCAATTGGGATATTCTTGACGATATTATTCAAAAACAACAAACAAATGGCCGTTTATCCCACACAAGTTTAAAAGTAGTGATTTTTAATGATGAAGACCTCCACTATGCTGAAAAAGTGCATAAGCGTTATGCAAATATTCCATTTTTCCTGCAAGTTGGAAACGATGATTTAGAAGAAGATCAGCCTGCTGAGTTAGCAACTAATCTATTAACAAAATATGAGTGGCTAATTGACAAAGTAATGGAATCCTCCGCTCTTAATCACGTACGAGTGCTCCCACAAGTCCATGCATTACTTTGGGGTAACAAGCGCGGAGTATAAAAAAAGCTGATTAGGCTCTAGTAGAGCCAATCAGCTTTTTTTATCATAATGTCCTTTAACTACGACAGCAGCATGGACTGCACCTGGTACATAAAAGACCATTGTTAGTAGCAAATTTAATAAAGCCTTCATGGGTTGCCCTGTAAATAATACAGCCAACGGTGGTAAGAATATTACCAAAATATATAACATATGGTTTCAGCTCCTCTATTAATTAGTTAGTAATTCTCTACTTTCTCTGCCTCCACAACATAACTTCCAATGCTGCAATACAAACGATTAACCAAGAAAAACCTAAAGCTAATCCTCCTAAAACATCTGTAAAGTAATGAACGTTCAAGAACACACGGCTGAGGGAAATCAATAATACTGCAATAATCAACAAACTGTTGATACACCACTTTGCCGTCTTATTTAACGGACTGACGACGATTAAATATACCATAAATCCATAAAAAACCGCAGAACCTGTAGTATGCCCGCTTGGAAAACTAAAGCCAGTCCCGTCATATTGATCTAGAAGTTCAGGCCGTTCACGCCCGAACAGTAGTTTCAAACCTTTTGTCAGCAAACTGATTCCAATCATGCTTATAGCAAAATAAATCGCGACCCATTTACTAAAAGAGACAAAAAATAACAAAATGATAAACATAACAATCGAGAATATTGTAATGAATGCTACTGATCCGGCTTCTGTAACCCATCCCATTATGTTGGATAAAATAGGAGATTGAATACCATTAACGATGTTTGATGCTACTGTATCTGTTGCAAATTTTTCTTGTTCTAAAACTTCTTCCGCAATTTCCGTGAATAAATAGGTGCCAGTACCAACCACAATTAGTCCAATGAGTATAATGATGATCGAGGTTTTAGAGAAGTCCGTAATTTTGGTTCCTGAAAATAGCACAGGCGGCCCTCCTCTTCATGTAGTATCCCGGTTCTCCAGGCTTTTCATTAGCTTAAGCATTTAGCTTAAAGACTATTCCCCCTTTCGTTTTGGATAAAACCATTTGCTCGTTACATTTCAAACAAACACGATTTTCATCACAAACTTGATGCCTACTTACGACTTTCGACAAACAACAACCTCTTTTCATTAATGAAAAGGGATTGTTGTCATATTTTTCTAATCTCCATTGCCTTTTTCAATAAACATTGGTAAAATTATTAGAAAATTACTAATATTATATACAAATAGGGAGAACTGAGACATGAAACTGTATTTATCGGTTGATATGGAAGGGATTACAGGATTGCCTGATGCAACCTTTGTCGATTCAAGCAAACACAATTACGAACGCGGACGAAAAATCATGACCGAAGAAACCAATTATGTTATTCAATCCGCTTTTGATAATAAAGCGAGCGAAGTGGTCGTCAATGATAGTCATTCGAAAATGAATAATTTACTAGTGGAGCATATTCATCCAGAGGCTCAACTTATTACAGGCGATGTCAAACCTTACTCAATGGTCCAAGGACTGGATGATTCTTTTGAAGGGGCTATTTTTCTCGGGTATCATTCAAGAGCCGACCAACCAGGCGTAATGTCGCACTCGATGACGTTTGGTGTACGTAACTTTTACATAGATGATGTAGCTGTTGGAGAGCTCGGACTGAACGCTTATGTAGCAGGATATTATGATGTACCACTGATCATGGTCGCTGGTGATGATCGTGTTGCAAAAGAGGCGGAACAACTTATCCCAAACGTTATGACTGCAACTGTCAAAGAATCTATTTCACGATCAGCTGTCAAAACGCTAACTCCGAGAAAAGCTGGCGAACTCTTAAGAACAAGAACGGACGAAGCGATACATAACATAAAAAACGTCAAACCATTAACTCCTCCCGCTTCGCCGACACTGCGGATAGAATTTGCCAACTATGGTCAGGCCGAATGGGCCAACCTTATGCCTGGAACTGAAATTGAACCAAACTCAACTACAGTTTCATTCAAATCAAAAGATATCTTAGAAGCGTATCAAGCGATGGTGGTCATGACGGAGCTTGCTATGCGTACTTCTTTTAGTTAGGGGGGACATCAATGGCTAAGTACATCGTAAAACGGTTTGTTTTAATGATAGTTACTGTCTTAATTATTGCCACTTTAACCTTTTTTCTTATGAATTTATTACCTGGATCCCCTTTAAATGAGGAACGGTCTACCAATGAAACAGTTCAACAAAACTTAGAAGCACACTTTAATTTGGACGAACCACTTGTTGTTCAGTATGTACTTTATTTAAAATCTATTGCTACGCTCGACTTTGGTCCTTCGATTAAACAACCTACCGAAACCGTTAACTCTTTATTAGGTCGAGGGTTTCCGATTTCTGCAGAGCTGGGAATATGGACGATTTTAGTTGCCGTTGTTTCTGGTATTACTTTAGGCGTATTAGCAGCATTAAAACATAATGGCATCATCGACTACATGGCCATGACCATTGCCGTACTGGGTATTTCCATTCCTAACTTTGTTTTAGCTACCCTGCTTATTCAAGAGCTTGCGGTTAATCACAATATTTTCCCCGCCGCAACCTGGAGTAGTTCGTCTCATATGGTCCTTCCTATTCTCGCTCTCGCAACAGGACCGATGGCCATCATAGCTCGCCTTACGCGATCGAGTATGCTCGAAACGTTGACACAGGATTACGTTAAAACTGCACGGGCCAAAGGGCTCTCTCCTTTCAAAGTCGTCGTGAAACATGCATTAAAGAATGCACTGATGCCTGTTGTTACTATTCTCGGAACCCTAATGGCAGGCATACTAACAGGAACATTTGTCATTGAAAAGATTTTCGCCATTCCGGGAATGGGAAAATATTTTGTTCAAAGTATCAACCAGCGTGACTATCCTGTCATTATGGGTACAACTGTTTTTTACAGTGCCTTTCTTGTCTTTATGTTGTTCTTAGTAGATATTGTATATGGACTTTTAGACCCTAGAATCAAACTTCATGACAAAGGAGGTGGCTAACATGCTGCCATCCACAAAGCAAAAGAAAGAAAAAAAACCAGATATTCCTGATGAATGGTTTAAGCCAAAGGAAAAGGATAAGCAGCAATCTGAATCAGTGGTTCGCCCTTCCCTTTCTTACTGGGAAGATGCCTGGCGGAGGCTGAAGAAAAATAAACTGGCGATGTCTGGTCTGTTATTCCTTATTTTTTTAGGAATACTGTCGATTTTCGGACCCATCCTTTCCCCCCACTCAGTTTCCGATCAAGTTTTATCCAATCAAAACCAATCACCTTCTTCGGCTCACTGGTTTGGGACTGACGAACTTGGTCGTGATGTATTTACGAGAACATGGTACGGGGCACGAATTTCCTTATTCGTTGGACTAATGGCTGCCTTCATAGATTTCTTTATCGGTGTTACATACGGGGGTCTTTCCGGGTATAAAGGGGGCCGAACCGACAGCATAATGATGCGGATTATTGAAATTTTATATGGACTTCCTTACCTGCTTGTTGTGATCTTATTACTCGTAGTTATGGGCCCTAGTCTGCTTACCATCATCATTGCCTTGACGGTAACCGGCTGGGTGGGCATGGCTCGAATCGTTCGTGGACAAGTTTTACAAATTAAACATAATGAATTTGTACTCGCTTCCCAGTCTTTTGGTGCCAAAACCCGGCGAATCATTCACAAAAATTTACTCCCGAATACGATGGGGCCGATCATTGTACAAATGACGTTAACCGTACCCACAGCAATTTTTGCAGAAGCTTTTCTTAGTTTTCTTGGCCTTGGTATTCAATCACCGTTTGCCAGTTGGGGAGTTATGGCAAACGACGCCCTAGGAACCATTTTATCTGGACACTGGTGGCGTCTATTTTTCCCCGCCTTTTTCATCTCAGCAACGATGTTTGCTTTTAATGTTTTAGGTGATGGACTACAAGACGCTTTAGATCCTAAATTAAGGAGGTAACCTCATGGAAAAAATTCTCGACATTAATGACCTCCACGTTTCCTTTGTCACTTATGGTGGTGAAGTGCAGGCAGTAAGGGGAGTGAACTTAGAGTTATATAAAGGAGAAACCTTAGCTATTGTTGGGGAATCAGGGTGTGGGAAAAGCGTTACTGCGAACAGTATCATGAAGCTGATTCCTTCCCCGCCAGGCAGGATAAAACAAGGCTCTATTTACTTTAAAGAAAAAGATATGACGAAACTATCCAAAAAAGCCATGCGCAACATCCGTGGGGTTGATATTTCCATGATATTTCAAGATCCCATGACAGCCCTTAACCCTACCTTAACTATTGGCAATCAGCTCACCGAAGGGGTTAAACAGCATCAAAAACTATCAAGGAGACAAGCCGACGAGAAAGCGATCGATATGCTTAATCTGGTAGGTATCCCAAACCCCGAGGAACGTATGAAGCAATACCCTCATCAATTTAGCGGAGGGATGAGACAACGAATTGTCATTGCGATGGCATTAATATGCGAGCCTGAATTGTTAATAGCAGACGAACCAACCACAGCATTAGACGTAACGATACAAGCTCAAATTTTACAGTTGTTTCAAAGGATTCAGCACGAGACTGGGGTCTCCATTATTTTAATCACCCATGATTTAGGTGTTGTTGCAAAAGTTGCGGATCGGATTGCTGTTATGTATGCAGGCAAAGTTATAGAAACAGGGAGTCGTCAAGAAATTTTTTACCGACCGAACCACCCCTATACTCAAGGGCTGTTGAACTCTGTCCCGCGCCTTGATCAAAGATCTGAAAAATTAGTTCCGATTGACGGAACACCTCCTGATTTATTTTCACCACCTGAAGGGTGTCCATTTACCGCAAGATGCCCCAAGGCTATGGAGGTTTGCTCTCAGATTTATCCTTTTCAAACAGAGCTCAGTGATACACATCATGTGGATTGCTGGCTTCAGGATGAAAGGGCTCAAAAATATATAGCATCATCGTAACACCATTTAAATTCGAAAGGGGAAGTAAGATTATGAAGAAATGGCTATCCGTATTACTTGGAGTTTTGCTCGTCGTCGTTCTCACTGCTTGTACAACCGACGAAGACGCGGGTGAAGAAGTTGAAAATGACGAAGGAGGAGAATCCAGTAGTGAAAATAGTGAAGATACTACAACTCTGAAGCTGAACAACGGGACTGAGCCGACGTCATTGGATCCACCGATTGGTTTTGACGCGGCTTCATGGAACGTGTTAAACAACCTTATGGAAGGTATGACACGCTTAGGTCAAGACGATCAACCAGAAGAGGCTACCGCTGAAAATATTGAAGTATCAGAGGATGGCACAGAATACACATTTACGATCCGTGACGACGCTAAATGGTCAAATGGCGATGATGTAACAGCAGGCGATTTCGAATTTGCATGGAAACGTTTATTAAATCCTGAAACAGCTTCATCTGCTGCCTTCCTTGGCTACTTTATTGAAGGTGGAGAAGAATTTAACAGTGGAGAAGGTTCTGAAGATGATGTCATGGTCGAGGCTGTTAATGATAAAGAGCTTCACGTTACATTAACAGCACCAACTAACTACTTTCTGAACATAATCTCTAACCCTGCTTTCTTCCCTATTAATCAAGATGTAGCAGAAGAAAATGAGGAATGGTATGCAGAAGCCGACAGTTTTGTAGGTAACGGCCCTTTTTCTCTTGCTGAGTGGGCACACGATAGTGAAATGATACTCGAGAAAAACGAGGAATATTGGGATGTAGATACCGTAAAATTAGATAAGGTTCATTTCGCCATGGTTGATGATCCGAATACGGAATATCAAATGTATAACAGTGGTGATCTTGATAACTCTGAAATCCCATCTGATTTAGCTGGCGAATTACTGGACAGTGAGGAAGTTACAATTGAAGAGCAGGCAGGAAGCCAGTTTTATCGTTTTAATGTAGAAGAAGAACCATTCCAGAACGCTAATATTCGTAAAGCCTTTGCCATGGCTGTTAACCAACAGGACATTGTGGAATATGTTACAAAAATGGGTGAAGAACCTGCTTACGGATTTGTATCACCAGGATTCACGGATGCCAATGGCAACGATTTCCGTGAACAAAATGGAAATCTTGTAGAGTTTGACCCTGAGCAAGCGATGCAGCTTCTTGAAAAAGGCATGGAGGAAGAAGGCTATGATGAGCTTCCTGAGGTTACATTAACGTACAATACGGACGAAACAAATAAGAGTATCGCGGAAGCTATTCAAGAAATGTACAGTGAAAACTTAGACGTTAATGTATCACTTGAAAACACAGAGTGGAACGTATTTCTTGATGATCAAAAAGCACTTAAACACCAACTTTCACGCAGTTCATTTTTAGCAGACTATGCTGATCCGATCAACTTCCTGGAAAGTTTCACAACAGATTCTTCAATGAACCGAACCGCCTGGTCTAATGATGAGTACGATAGCTTAATTACCAGCGCAAAACAAGAAACAGATGAAGAACAACGTTTTGAATACATGTATCAAGCGGAACAAATTCTTTTTGACGAAATGCCGATCTTCCCTATTCACTTCTACAACCAAGTATTTTTACAAAAAGATGGTGTGGACAATATCGTTCGTCACCCCGTTGGATACCTTGAACTAAAATGGGCAACGAAAGAGTAATATATAAAACTAGGCGAACCCATAAAAATATGGGTTCCCCTTCTTTTTATTAAAATGGGAGGAAACACGAATGATGTATCCCAAGCGACTACATCCCGGGCAAACCGTTGGAGTTATTGCACCCGCTAGTCCACCAAATCTTAAACATCTGCACCAATCGATTCCCTTTTTAAACGAACTTGGATTACATGTTAAAATCGCCCCCCATGTGACAAGTACATATGGATATTTAGCAGGAACTGATAAAGAACGGGTATACGACTTACATATGATGTTTGCTGATCGTGATGTAGATGCAATCATTTGTGCGGGAGGCGGCTATGGTACAAGTCGAATTGCCGATTCTATCAATTACAAACTAATTAAACAAAATCCTAAGATCTTCTGGGGTTATAGTGATATTACATACTTACATACAGCTATCCAGAAAAAAACCGGACTCGTTACCTTCCACGGACCAATGCTTAGTTCAGATGTTGGTAAGGAGCACTTTGACTCTTTTTCAAAATCTATGTTCCATCAGTTATTTCAACCTACTCTCCTTCATTACACGGATGCTATCTCCCCACTAAACGTCATTTCAGATGGAGTAGCAACAGCAAGACTCGTTGGGGGTAATCTGTCACTACTCGTCAATTCCATTGGATCACCTTATGAAATAGAAACAAAAGATAAATTATTGTTCATTGAAGACGTTGGAGAGGAACCGTATCGCATTGACTCTTTTTTAAGTCAGCTTAAGTTATCAGGAAAACTAGACGAAGCTGCTGGTATCGTTGTCGGTGATTTCAATGATGCAGAACCGAAAAAACGTAATGAATCACTTACATTAGACCAAGTCCTTCATCATTATTTTGCTAATCTAGACATACCTGTATTGTCAGGATTTAAAATCGGCCATTGTCTGCCACACTTTGCGGTACCACTTGGTTCAAAAGCAACCCTATCCAGTTTAACAGCCTCTCTAACGATTGAAGCGGGAGTCAGCTGAACAAAGGAGGAATAAGATAAATGATAATTCAATCCATTGATACATTTCCAGTGGCTATTCCCTTACATACTCCCTTTAAGACAGCGCTTCGTACAGTAACCGTAGCCGAATCTATTTATGTCAAAGTAACATGCACAGACGGTACCATTGGATGGGGAGAAGCACCTCCCACCCATGTCATTACAGGGGAGAGCCTATCTAGCATAAATTATTGCATAGAAAAAATTTTAAAACCTGCTACTTTGGGGAAGACACTATTTGAACGAGAAAAGCTTTTTGAAATTCTTCATGGTTCTGTTGTAGGTAATACCAGTGCAAAGGCAGCATTGGATATGGCTTTATATGATTGCCTGTCGCAAATATGTAATCTCCCTCTCTTTCAATTTTTAGGGGGTTATCAGGATAGTATGGAAACAGATTATACGGTAAGTATCAATGATCCTGAGCAAATGGCAACTGACGCGAGCCATTATATTACAAACGGGTTTAACATTCTAAAAATTAAAGTAGGAAAAGACGATATTGAAAAAGACATCGAACGCATCAGAGCGATTCGCAGAACCATTGGTCCAGATCCACTCATCCGTCTTGATGCTAACCAAGGCTGGAGTGTGAAACAAGCCATTTATGCAATTCGCAGGATGGAAGAGTTAAACCTTCAAATTGAACTGGTGGAGCAGCCTGTTAAAGCCTATGCTATTGAAGAATTAAAACAAGTGACAGATCAAACGCACACCCCAATCATGGCTGATGAAAGTGTATTTTCCGTTCAAGATGCCAAAAGAGTATTGGAAACTAAAAGTGCAGACTTAATCAACATTAAACTTATGAAATCAGGCGGAATCTATCAAGCCATGAAAATTAATCAACTGGCAGAAGCCTATGGGATTCCTTGTATGGTAGGCAGTATGATAGAAACAAAGTTAGGCATTACAGCTGCTGCGCATTTTGCAGCTAGTCAAAAAAACATCACACGATTTGATTTTGATGCACCACTTATGCTGTCAAACGACCCATTATACGGAGGAGTTTATTATGAAGGTTGTACGATGACTTTATCCGATGAACCGGGTTTAGGTATTAGAGGATTGGAGCTTGAACATATTCTTTCTTAACAAACACGAGGAGGTACTATGAATGACACAACCAGGAACAACTAGAACAACGTGGGTGATTCAAGTCCCCGTAGCAACCGTCTGGACTTCTCAAGATTCTCCACGCTCCATCGATTTACCAGGAATTTCAAACCCTGCAAATATAAAAGAATGGCTAGATAGTTTAACATTTGAATCAAGCTTAGCTTTAAGTAATGATAACCTTGTACAATCGCAGTTATTGTACGGAGAAGAAGTTATTCTTGATCATGTTGAAGGTGAATGGGCACATGTCATTATTCCCACTCAACCTTCGAAAAAAGATGAACGTGGTTATCCAGGTTTCGTTCCTATGAAACAGCTAAAAGAAGTTCCTGAATACGAATGGATAGGTCAAGGTGTAGCGGTAGTCAGTAAAAATACGACCTTATTAATCGATCATCATGGTTCACCTATGTTCGATATTAGTTATTTAACTTCACTGCCTGTCCTGGCTAAGGAAGATAAATTCACCAAAGTACGTACCCCCCATGGTACAGGGTTTGTGATAGAACTAGACGTATCGCTCTACCCATCTAAGGAAGCGATACCCAAAGGAAATGGCTCAGACATTCTAAAAACGGGTGAGAAGTTTGTCGACCTTCCCTATTTATGGGGTGGTATGAGTGCTTATGGCTACGATTGCTCAGGATTTGCTTACAATATGCACAAAGCAAACGGCTACGAAATCCCACGCGATGCGACCGATCAAGCAGTAAGCGGTCTAGAGGTAAAACTAGAAGAAATTCTGCCCGGAGACTTACTATTTTTTGCTTATGAAAATGGAAAAGGTAGCATTCATCATGTCGGAATCTATTATGGAAATGGAAACATGCTTCACTCTCCTAAAACAGGAAAAACAATTGAAATTATCGATCTAAAAGGAACCATTTATGAGGAAGAACTCTGCAGTGCCAGACGCTATTGGACAGATACGGGGGATCAATGATGAAAGAAGAAAAAATGTTACAAGTCCGTAACCTAAAAAAACACTTCAACCTCGGTAAGGGAAAAACACTCAAAGCTGTCGATGGAGTAAGTTTTGACATATATAAAGGAGAAACATTTGGTCTGGTGGGAGAATCAGGATGCGGGAAATCAACCACAGGCCGAACGATCATGAACCTTTATGATCGAACAGACGGTCAAGTTCTATTCAATGATCAGGATGTCCACAAGCTTTCCGAACAGGATGACTTTAAGCTCAAAAAACAAATGCAAATGATTTTTCAAGACCCTTACGCATCGTTAAACCCTCGTTCCACAGTAGCCGATATAATATCAGAACCTATGATCGTTCATAAGATGTACAAAACAGGAAAACAACGAATGTCGCGAGTCTATGAATTACTAGAAGAAGTAGGCCTAAATCGCGATCACGCCAATCGCTATCCCCACGAATTCAGCGGCGGACAGCGGCAAAGAATTGGGATTGCCCGAGCCCTTGCACTTAATCCAGACCTCATCATTGCCGATGAGCCTATTTCAGCACTAGACGTTTCTGTACAAGCTCAGGTAGTGAACCTTCTGGAGCGACTTCAAGAAGAAAAAGGATTGACCTATTTATTTATAGCCCATGATTTGTCGATGGTACAGCACATTTCGGATCGTATCGGTGTCATGTATTTAGGAAAGATGGCTGAGTTGACAAGTAGTGAGCAACTCTATAAAAAACCTTTACACCCTTACACTCAAGCGCTTCTCTCAGCTATTCCAATTCCTGACCCAGACATTGAAGACAGCCGTGAACAGGTGATTATTGAGGGGGAAATACCAAGTCCAATCGACCCACCGAGTGGATGTGTGTTCAGAACACGCTGCCCCATGGCCATGGAAGCCTGCGCAGAAATTCAGCCGGTCTGGCAGGAAGTTGAACAAGATCACTATGTAGCCTGCCATCTTTATAATGATAATATAAACGATAAATCACCGGTAACAAGCGATCAACATGGCATTAAAATTAATATTAATTAGGAAAAAGGAAAACGCCATGGTGTATATTCTATACGATGCGGCGTTTTCCTATCCCAAACCATTTACGACTAAATGAACAACGATTGGTCCAAGCAAAACAATAAATAATGAAGGGAAAATGAAAAACACCATAGGAAATAACATCTTTACTGGTGCTTTCATCGCTTTCTCCCGGGCTAACTGTCTTTGATGATCTCGTATTCTCTCCGTCAATGTTCTCAAAGCTGTCGTCATTCCGATTCCGAGTTGATCTGCTTGAATAATCGAGGTCATAATGCTTTGAAATTCCTCCGCTGGTACTCGCTCTCTTAAATTCTTAAAAGCTTCCCGACGTGACTTTCCAAGGCGCATCTCGTCTAATGCTTTTTTAAATTCTTCGGATAATGGTCCTTTTATATGACGGCAGGCTTTCATAAGTGCTGCATCAAGCCCCATCCCGGCTTCAATGGAAAGGTTCACCATATCAAAGAAGTCAGCTAGTTTACGCTGCACATCTTCTACCCTTTTTCGCTTCTTCACACTTAAGTAAAAAGAAGGATAATAAAATCCTAACGCTCCCAAAGCTCCTGAGAAAACAACCATCGTGACAAAGGATCCATCTCCCAGTAATACTAGGACCATACTGAAAGAAAACAGAAGCAGGGTGACTAGAACTTGAATTAGCCTAAAATCGACAGCTGTCCATCTATAAGCAAGTCCGGCACCCTTCAATTTACGGTCTAATTCGCTCTCCGTTTCTTTTGTTAATCGATTTTCTATTAAATTTTTCGCTTTATTGGTTACTCTTGTAACCCTTCGTGGTGTCTGTTTTACTTGTTTTTCTTTTTTAGTTACTGTCTCTATTCCATTCATATCCATAAACACTTTCACCCGCTGATTAACTTTCAAAGAGCGGCGAAACGCTACTTGTAAAACTGCCTGTGTTACCAAAACGAAGGTTACTAGCATAAAACTTAGCAAAATAAGTAAGTACATCCATTACACCTCAATTCTGACAATTTTCCGCAGCATAAACCAGCCAATCACGATGCCTGAAGCTCCCATTATGATCAAAGCTATACCAAGCGGATGTACATATAACTGGCTGAAATATTCTGGATTCACCATTTGTAAATAAACAGCTAAACCGATGGGTAACAAGGTCACTACCCAAGAGGATAACTTCCCCTGAGAGGTTAACGCATTAACCTCATCTTTCACCCGGATCCTTCCGTTAATCGTCTCCTGAATCGTCTCTAATAAAACAGCCAAATTCCCACCACTCGTGCGTTGAATAAGCATGGCTTTTACTGTCATTTCTAATTCTTTATCCGGCAGCCGTTCAAGCATTTGTTCAAAAGCCACCTCCATCGGCACGCCATACTGAATATCAGTAATCACTCGCTTAAACTCCGTACCTAAGGGATCAGTATATTCTTCAGAAATCATCTTCATAGCCTGCATAAAACTAAACCCTGCACGCATTGCATTCGACATCGTTCCAAGTGCTTCAGAAAGCTGATAAGCGCAGCGTTTTAACCTCTTTTCAATAATCTTTCTCAAAAAGAACACAGGAGCGAGGTATCCCAAAATCCCAGTAATCCCTACCATAATCCAATGGAGTCCGTAAAAATAAGCTAACATCGTCACCATCACCATAGTGACTATTCTTAATAGAAGGAATTCTCCCGGAGAAATATTCTTATTAGCAATAATAAGTGATTGCTTCCATTTATTTGCTACAGATAGATTATTTAATAAACGGCCGATCTTTTGAAATATAGGCAAAGAGTTTTCACGGGATTTCTCTTTCTTTTTCCTTTCCTCTTCAGCTACTTGAATCTGAGCGATTCGTTTTTTTGTTTTGCGTTGTTTAGTAATATAGCTAGTAGCCCAGTAAAAAACTAGCATCGCTAGTATAAAACTAGCGATCAATGTTGGGAGAAGGATTCCTTCCATTTAGTACCACTCCTTTAAATACCAAGAAGTTGGAATGGTAAAACCAATCAATTCTAAACGCTCTGCACAATAAGGACGTATGCCTGTCGATTGAAAGTGGCCTTGAATGGTTCCACTTTTTTCACCCATCCCCGTCTCTTTAAATAAAAACAAGTCTTGGAGAACAATTGTATCCCCTTCTAAACCTAATACTTCGGTAACATGAGTGATCCTTCTTTTTCCATCCCGCATACGTTCCTGGTGGACAATTAAATCTAAAGCTCCGGCTATTTGTTCCCGAATCGCTCGGATTGGCAGTTCAAATCCAGCCATTAATACCATCGTTTCTAAGCGAGCTAGTAAATCACGCGGAGAATTCGCATGTCCTGTCCCTAAACTTCCTTCATGTCCTGTATTCATCGCCTGCAGCATATCGAGCGCCTCTGAACTTCGAACTTCTCCTACAATTATTCGATCGGGCCGCATTCTTAATGAATTTTTTACTAAATCGCGAATCGTTACTGCTCCCTCACCCTCTAAGTTCGGCGGACGAGCTTCCAATGAAATAATATGATCCTGAGACAGCCTTAGTTCCGCTGCATCCTCAATGGTAATAATTCTCTCCGTAGGCGGTATGAAAGACGATAATACATTTAAACTTGATGTTTTACCCGATCCTGTTCCCCCACTAATGAATACGTTGAGTTTTCCTTTAACACTAGCCTCAATGAAGTCAGCCATATCTTGATTAAGGGTTTGAAATTGAAGAAAATCATCAATCGTAAACGGTCGCTCAGAAAACTTACGAATCGTTATTGTAGGTCCATGGATGGCTAACGGTGGAATAATTGCATTTACCCGCGAGCCATCAGGCAGACGAGCATCAACCATCGGTGAACTTTCATCGATTCGTCTTCCAAGTGGATGAACGATTTTCTCAATCACTCTTAAAATATGGTCATCATCTTTAAACGTAACATCCGTCCTTTCGATCTTTCCGTCTTTTTCAATATACACATCAGAAGCTCCATTCACCATCACTTCAGTTACCTCATGATCAGAAAGAAGACCTGTGATAGGTCCGAATCCTAACAATTCATTCTCCGCATGATAAAGAACCTTTTTCTTTTCCTCAAATGATAGCGACTTGCCTTCCTTGTGGAAAAACTCCTCAGCTTTTTGCGTAATGACTTTCTCGTAATCCTCAGAGCTGTTATCCCCCAACTTTTTCAATTCTTCTACTAAATAATTGTGTAATTTATTTTCTAAATGATCACCCGTCATTTTTCGATTAAGCTGAAAATGGGACGAATGAGCGTAAGCCTTCTTGGTTAATAATTCTTCTTTGCCCATTCTTTTTAATAAAGACATTAGTTTGACCTCCCTGCGCTTACCACCTTTATCGATGGTTTTGATTTAGCTGATTTTCTTTTAACATCAGCCTCCTGGTCAATAGACTTAGTGATCAGCCTGCTAATTTTTGCTTTAGGATGACTGATCACATAGGGTCGCCCTTCATTTACAGATTGAAAGACCAGTTTGTTCGCTTCAGGAAGCGTTAGAAAGATCGGTACACCGAGGACCTTTTCAGCTGTAGAAATCGCGATTCCTCTTTTTTTAGAATTACGGTTTAACACAATCTTCAAACTATTTTTAAGTTGTAAAGTCTCAAGTGTTTCCATGAATAATCGACAATTTTTCAAGGTAGGTAAATCAAGCATCGTTACCATGTATATTTCATCCGAATGTTCTAAAGCTGTTAAGACAATGTCATCCATATAAGGCGCCGTATCCATGATGACGATGTCATATTTGCCCCGGACTTTTTCCATTAAATGTTGGACATGAGCAGGAGTGATTACCTCAGCAAACTCAGGCCGCAGTGGCGCAGGCATAACATCAATCTGCTCATTATATGATTCAACATAGGGTTGAATCGGTCCACTCATCCTGTCACTCGAATCTTTAATCCATTCATACATCGAGCGCTTCGGCTGGCGATCAAAGAACATACTCACATCACCAAACTGTAAATCTAGATCAATCACAAGTACGGACTTAGACTGGGCCGCGTAAGCCGAAGCCAAATTAACAGAGAACGTTGTTTTTCCTACTCCACCTTTTGTGCTGCAAACGGTCATATACGATGTTGTTTTCCCACTCTGCTTAACCCTTGCATATTGCTGTTCTCGCTCTACAATGACATGATCCAAATCGTCCGGGTGAATCGGATAAACGAGTACATCGAGTGCTCCACTCCTCATGGCCTTACGAATGTCTATAGACAGGCTTTGATCTAATAAAATAATTCCCAGATGAGGGTAAATTGCATTAAGAGAACGACACGTTTCATAAGCATCCTCTTGATCCCTAGCTTCGTATAACAGCACACCATATTCACTTTTTTCATACCTATCATTTTTTAATTGATTGGTCTTATCAAGCCATTCCACCTTCCTATCATACTTATTAAATAGTTCAGAAATCCATTGTTCACGACTTAATTGTGGAGCGATGGCAAACCACCTCACTTTAAAAACACCCCTTTATGAAGTTGATCTTCATGAATGTGTAAATTCTCTTTTTCTTTTTTATCGTCTCCTTCAGCCCGCAACATCATATACAAGTCATACTTCGTCGTAAAACCAAGAGTTAAACCTTCTTTAGGCGAAACCTCGACCGTAACCATTTGATACCTCTTGCTCTCTTCCTCCGCGTCCGCTGCGTGTCCGATAGCTAACACCTTAACGTTTTGCAAAACCAGTGAACCTGCATCGTGCTGATCATCCTCCGAATCTTCAGGAACCGTTAAATTAGCTACCACATCAATGTAATCTCCTGGTTTAATAAAACCACCAACGCCCTGTGGATCTGATAACTGCACACTCATCGCTCGTTTACCTTCTTCGATTGGAATCATTTCATTGGAAAACTCTTCAGATTCTTCTTCTTTCGGCTCCTTTTCCTTCACCTGTCCAGAATCTTCACTCGCGTTTACAGCTTGTTCAGGTGTGTTGTAACTTTCTAAATATAGGTAAAGAACAGCTGTGGCACATAACCCAAAAAGAATGGACCAAATCCATAACTTTTTTGTTCTCATAACCAACCCTCTTTTCATTCCTTTATTGAACTAACCGAACGCCATAAACACCGAAGTCGTTCCCTTTATTACCAAATTCTCCAGAAGCTATCATTTCTATAAATCTACCTCTAACATCATGCTGACTAATGGATTCTACCCAAAAGGCTGCAAATCCAACGATCTTCACATTTGATTTACCACTGACTTCACTATAGCTCTTCACAACAGGTAGAATCATCACGCGTTCACATGAGCTATTCGCTGTCTTATATTGTTGACAGTGATTTTTTGAAGAGTCCAAATTGATTCTGTATTGTACTCCTTGATCAACCTGCCCCCACCTCATCCCAGTTTTGGTGCTTTCATACATATCACCAGATACTTCTACAGTGACTCCATATTTAATTTTGTCACGAGTAGTATTATATTCAGGATGTTCAATATCTAAATAACCGAAATTCCCATTTTGGGGTTCATTGTTTTTATTGCCAGGTTGAAAGTGTAAAGTGATAGACTCATTTCTTTTAAACCCCGATTTCTCAATCCCAATTGGAACTACGTCGTTACTTTTGATAAGATTTCCTTTTAATTCAGCCCTTGACATAGCACTCACTTCAGCTGTATTTATACCTAGTACTTTTGCAAATGTTAATGACAAGTTAGTCGTTTTATCTAATTGGATAAAATGATCACCTGTCCACACTTCAGCTCCTGCTATTGAGTATCCATTTTTAGCTCCATATTCCATAGCCATCACCTCTGCATCACCCTGGCTCGAGAGAAGATCTTGTGCACCTGCTAATGCAGAAGCGTCTAGACTTTTTTGTAACTTACTTTTTTCCAAAAATAAGCTTCCTCCATCCACAACAAGAGCAACAAAGCCACAAAACACAACGATAAACATAGCAACAAAAATGATTGCATTTCCATCTTCTTGCTTGCACTTCTTGATAAATAACTGATGTTTTTTCATGTTATTCCACCCTCATCACAGTCGTATCTTTTAATGTAATGGGGGAAGATAAACTTTGAATTACTGGGGTCAAAAACCCGATATCATAAGTTAAAGTAACTGAAATTTCTGAGCCACTTTCCCGTTCTCCAGACGGGCTTAGTTTGGTATTCAAATTGGAATCATTTAATCCAACAGTAGAATTTGTTACAGTTGCATAAATTTCACTATCTTCCGCCCCTACACTCGCCGTTCTGGCAGCTTCTCTTCCTGCGTGATCTAATGTGAGATATGCATGAAATATCCTTCCAAAATCAACGATACCAAAGATCAGCATGAGCAAAATCGGTAGGACGAGAGCGAGCTCCACAAGAGCTTGTCCCTTTTGTGATTTCATAATGAGCCCTCCATAAAATATGAACACACAGTCCCTAACACAATTGCCACACCATACGGAAAAGTCTCCGATCCAGGCTGTTGGCTAACGGAAAGGGAACCTCTTTCTCCTTTAAATATAAAGATGGAAAAGAAGATTTGTTGAAAGAAGCCACTAAGCTTCTTTTTCCGAAATAGCAGCACAAACGCAACGAGTCCACCGATTAAGGCTGCGTATATAAACGTGTAAAAAACAAAATTTGTTCCCATTAAAGAACCAATAGCCGCTAACAACTTTACATCACCAGCTCCCATAGCGCCGAATACAAAGAGAATAAATAATAGCCCGCCACCGACGAGTAGCCCGCTTCCACTAAATAATAAGCCTTGCCAACCATTGATAATCGTATGAATGATTAAGCCTAGTAGCACGGCGGGCAGTGTGATCACGTTATAAATTTTCCTTGAGCGAATATCGGTGATAAAGCAAATGATGAGGACGATGGTTAAAATAGTAAGTATCATTTATATTTGCCTCCTTTCTTTTTAAAAAGAAGCCCCGCTTCTAATTAAAAAGGCAGGGCTGTTTTGAATTAGTTTGGAATGTATGAGTCAATTTTCTAGCCGTCACTTTCAACGTTACCTTTAAGGGCTTCTACTATTACGTTAAATGCGTCTTTAATCTGTTCACCTAAAGTGACAGCTACCCCAGCTACTACTACCGCAATCAAAGCTAAAATCAAACCATATTCCGCCATCGCTTGTCCTTCTTCTTCCTGAATAAACCTTTTTAGCATTTCCATTATAAATTCCTTCTTTAAAACTAAATCGCATTATAATTTTTCATTCTTTATAATGAAAATTATCGAAAATGTTTGTTTATGAGAATGATTGGGCTATTATTGTCCATTTTCAGATTAATCACCACCGAGTTCTGTAAGGGCAGTTTCTATTTTCTGAAATGCGGCTGCAATCTCTTCACCTAAAGTGACAGCTACCCCAGCTACTACTACCGCAATCAAGGCTAAAATCAAACCATATTCCGCCATCGCTTGTCCTTCTTCTTCCTGAATAAACCTTTTTAGCATTTCCATTATAAATTCCTCCTTTTAATTACGTTCTCTTTTAAGAACATAGTCACATTATAATAGGTCGTTCTTTATAACGAAAACACCAAAAATGTTCATTTATATGAGAGAACGGTATGTTATTGTCTATTTTTAGGTATTATCTACGATTTTCTTAAAATATCGTTCTTTTTAAAACACAATAAATAGCTTATAATGAACAGAATAATAAACTTATAGGAGGAGTACGATTGACTACAGTGCGTTCAATAGATTATAAGATCGTAGAAGCAAAATCTTTTACAGAACGATTTCTAGGCTTAATAAATAGAAAACAGCCGATTATGGATGAAGGCCTTTGGTTTGATCGTTGCAACAGCATTCATATGTTTTTCATGTCTTTTCCTATTGATGTAGTTTTTTTAGATGAACAAAAAAAAGTAATAAGATCTCTTCCTGCCGTTCAGCCTTGGACATTCGTTAAACGCGTCCGTCATGCCCGATCCACTTTAGAACTTCCTAAGGGAGCGATTGAACATTACCAAATTAAAGAAGGGGATCTTTTAGAAATTCAGCTATGTTAAACAATGTTTATTTAATGGAAAACTTGTCGAATTTCTCATGTCAGGAAGTTGTTGATTGGATGGGAATCTTTGCTCGCTTTCCGCGGAGGAACCGGCGAGTCTCATCGTTCCCTTAGCCCCTTTCTCTATTTCTAACGCCGGAACCATGATACTGTTCCTACTATTTACTTCAGATAATTGCCTCAATTATTCAAAAAAAACAGGCGTCTGTTCCCTATTGGGTTAAAACACCTGCTTTACTCATATTCTACTTTTGAATTAAACTTCCACTTGCCTTTCTTTAGAAGAATATTTACTCATTAAACTTCCTGCAAACGAAGCAAGTACTTGCTGAAACAGCATACCCACAATAACAGGGACGGCAACGGGAGCAGGGAAATAAGTGATTGCAATCACCGCTCCGCCACTAATGTTTCTCATCCCACTATTAAACGTGAGAGAAACTATCGTTCCATCTCCCCTATTGACTAGCTTTCCTGAAAAATAACCAATCGTATAAGCAAGAACCGCCAGCATAAACACTGTAATGGCAATTAAAATTAACTCTCCGTTAATGTTCTTCAAATAGGGGGCAACAGCTGAGCTATTAATGGCTACAACCGTGCCAATTCCTAGTTTCGCAAATGGAGCAGAATTAGCCTCAAGCGACCTAGTAAATTCTTCTTTAGCAAATTGATTGATCAACATACCTAGCAGTGAAGGGATCACAATCATCCATAATAGCCCCGTCATGATATTACTTGCATTCATCTCGACTGTATTGCCAACTAATAACTGTAGCATGAACGGCACAATAAAAGGAGCGAGCAGCGTATCGATTAAAATAATCGATAGGGTTAAGACAACATTCCCTTTATAAATCGACACCCAAATTAAACTTGTAATCCCTGTTGGTATAATAAAGGAGAGCACAAGTCCCATCGTCGTAAAACTATTTCCATGAAAGATCAACTTCCCCACCCCTAATGCAATCAATGGCATAACGAGATGAAGAACAATTAAACACACAACCAGTGACATCGGGTGCCTCAGCACATTCGTCAAATCACGAAAATTAGAACCCATACTTCCCGAAAAAGTCATAAATGCAAAGATCCATGGAACGAGGAACACATACATACTAAGCCACTCCGCAAATAGGACTCCAGTCACAACTGCTAGTGGAGTCATATAGGGCATAAATTTTTGTAGTTTCTTGTTTATAGTTTGTAACATGAATTAATTTTCCTTTTATCATCATTTATGTAGAACAAAAAAGAGCGTCCTTTTACTCCGTTAATACCGAAATAAAAGGACGCTAATATACATGTATACTCCATACCTGTATACTTGTATAACAACATTATTATCAAAATTTTAGTGACCTTTAGAAGTTTAATCATATCTCGCATATTAAATTTGGTCAATTTTCCTCATTAAATTAAAATCCGCTCTTTTCACTTTTATTATCAATCGGTGTGTTAAAAATTGAGTTTAAAAAGTCCAGCTAAATACTAGTGGATTTTTCTACTATTTCACAGACTTAATAGGTTTATTAACAGTTACTACGTTAGTTCGTTTATGATTTGTAGCAATAACATAGATAGCAAGGATTCCAATTACAGAAACAATAACTGTTCCAATATTAAAAATTCCCTTTTCTGCTGTCCAGACAATTGAATAACCTAGTGCACCAGCCATTGTTACATAATAGACAAAAGGAATAAATGTTTTCCTGATAATATCCCCTTCTTTCCCAACTAACCCTACCACAGCGGAGGCGGCCACTACATTATGAACACAAATCATATTTCCAGCTGCCCCACCAACAGCTTGCAAAGCAACGATCCACGGGGCATTTACACCAATTTGTGCGCCTACATCGTACTGGAACAATGAAAACATCATGTTACTGATTGTATTACTTCCAGCTATGAATGCCCCCACTCCACCAATCAATGATGAAAACAGTGGCCAGAAATCCCCAGTTAGAGAGGCAACACCATTAGCTAATTCAATAGGCATGCCTGCGTAACCCGCAGCTCCACCACCAGAATTCAGAAATACTTGCACCATTGGAACTGTGAAGACTAACGCTGTCGACGCAGCAACCATTGTCTTCGCAGAATGCGACCATGCACGTTTATAGCCGGTAAAATCCATTTGGTGAATAAGAAATGTCAGGAGGGAAACCACAACAAATACTGTACCTGGTAAATAGAGTGGTTGAAAACTAGCTGAAATATCCGTTCCAAGTAAATTAGGAAAAGATACTGTCCAAGCTTGAACTAAATCAAGTAATGGTAACGCTTCCAACCTTGTCAATACTAAAAACAAGCCAACTAAAATGTACGGTGTCCATGCTCGAACCATCGACATATTTCCACTTTTATGTGAAATATCTTTTATTTCTATGCTACCAGTCCATTCAGGATCCCATTTTGACTGTTCATCAAAATCCCAATACTCTTCTTTAGGGGGCATTAGAAATCCTTTTTTAGCTGCAGTTACAACAATAATTAAACCTACTAACCCACCAATCATAGAGGGAAACTCTGGTCCTAACAAGTTGGCAACAATCACATAGGGGATAGTCATAGCAAAAGCTGCGAATAAGGCAAATTTCCATACTTTTATTCCTTCACTAAATGATTTATTTTTCCCAAAATACCTTGTCATAATGGCAACTACAAATAAGGGAATAAGTGTACCGACAATTGCATGAAGAATCGATACTCTTCCACCAATCATTGTAACGAGGGTTAAAAAGTTGTCCGTAATACTAGCATCTGCCGCTAGACCTGATTGAACACCAACTAGTATGGGCGTACCAACTGCACCAAATGAAACGGGTGTACTTTGTATAACCATTCCAGCTACAACGGCTGCCATTGCCGGAAAACCCAATCCAACTAATAATGGCACAGCTACAGCAGCAGGAGTACCAAAACCAGCCGACCCTTCTATAAATGAACCAAATAACCAAGCAATAATAATAACTTGAATTCGCCTATCAGGAGAAATACCAATGAATCCTTGACGTATTGTCTTAATACCACCACTCTCTTGTAATGTGTTTAATAATAGAATGGCACCAAAGATAATATACAGAAGAGTTGCCGCTACAACCAGCCCGTTAATGGAGGCTGCAGTGACGACTGCTCCTGGAACCTTCCATACAAACAAAGCTAATAAAACGGCAATAATATAAGAAATAGGCATAGCCTTACTCGCTGGCCATCTCAGTCCTACTAGAAAAATCCCCACAGCTATAATTGGCAATATGGACAATAAAGCTAGTACACCTGTATTCATAAAACTTCCCCCTAAATTGATTTTACTTTCCCACTCCATTAGGATACCGTTCTGTCATTGTGTAGGTCCTTAAATAAGCCATCATAATGTTAAAGCATAGCGACAAACAGACGCTATGCTTTTTAAAAAGATTTATGGAATTCATTTATGGGTAATTCATGGTAGTTATGATCACAATTGGAGTCTATGAATTTATAGGTGTCGATACCCTGACCGTCGTATTTCTTAAAGTTCCAATTTCATTAACCTTACATTCTATAACATCACTGTCCTTGACAAAATGAGCACCGAGTGGACTGCCGGTAAGAATGACGTCTCCTGGATTTAAAGTCATTACCGTAGACAAATATGCAATCATTTCTTTCATTGGCACAATCATATGTTCCACTGGACTGTTTTGTTTTTCTACTCCATTAATATCCGCTTTCACATGTAATTTTAAGGGGTCAAGCTCCGTTTCAATGACTGGACCAAGTGGAGTAAACGTATCAAAAGACTTTCCTACTGTCCAATGCCCATCATCATGAAAAAATTGCGGCGCCGTAACATCATTTCCGATGGTGTAGCCAAAAATATGATCTAGAACCTGTTCTTTAGAGATATTTTTTGTCTTCTTTCCTATTACAACTGCTAATTCTGATTCAAATTTTATCTCTTCTATTGAATTTGGTATGATCACTTCTTTATCAGGACCTATGACTGACGAAGCAGGTTTAAAAAAGAATACAGGGAGGTCGGGTAATGATTCAGGTACGTCTTCCTTACGCCCTACATAGTTAGCACCTATACCTATAATCTTACTTGGGGTGACAGGCGCTAAAATTTCAATCTCATCATATGCAAAGATATCATCAGTAAACTCCCATTCTGAAAAGATGTTTCCTTTGATCGACTTGACCCCTTCTTCAGATACAACACCATATTGTTCAGAATTATTATAGATAAACCTTATAAATTTCATATTTCCACTCCTCTTTTTAATTATAACTACTAATGAGTTACCGTTTCTTTTTCTATTTTCTTAATATCCATACAACGACTTGGTGTAGGGAATAGTTTTCCTTGGTTCAGAAGATTTTTCGGATTAAACACTTCTCTGATTTTTGTTTGTGCTTCTAGTTCTTCTTCTGAGAATATAAAACGCATTTCTTCTTTCTTTTCGATGCCTACTCCATGTTCTCCCGTAATAGATCCTCCCACATCGGCACACGCCTTTAAGCATGCAGTCCCCGCTTTCAAGGCTTTTTCTGTATCGCCCGGGACCCTTGAGTCAAATAAAATTAATGGGTGAAGATTTCCATCTCCCGCATGGAATATATTAGCAATCCTTAAACCGTATTCTTCACTAATTGCTGAGATATTGCTTAATACTTTAGGTAGTGTACTTCTCGGAATCACTCCGTCTTGCACCAAATAGTCTGGTGATATAGCACCCATCGCGCCGAAGCCAGTCTTTCGATTTGCCCACCACGAACTTCTTTCTTCCTCGCTTTCTGCAACTTTCACCTCTCTTACATTCCTTTTATGACAAACCTTTAATATTTCATCAATTTGTTCATCAATACCAGCAATAATTCCATCCACTTCAATGAGTAATAGGGCTTCAATGTCATCGGGATGACCTACTGGATAAGAGCCCGCTTCCACACCTGAAATTGCAACTTTGTCCATCATTTCAAGAGCAGCAGGAACGATGCCTGCCGAAACAATGTCAGATACTGCATGACTTCCGTCTTCGATATCATCAAAATAGGCCAGTACTGTTTGCTTTCCTTGTGGATTTTTTAAAATGCGCACTGTTATCCTAGTAACAATTCCTAGAGTTCCTTCCGATCCTGTTAGTAAACCTAGTAGATCATAACCAGGAGTGTCAGGTACTCCGTCATCGCTTATTTCAATGATCTCACCATCCGGGAGTACCACTTCAAGTCCCAATACATGATTAGTTGTTACACCATACTTTAAGCAATGGGCCCCTCCTGCATTTTCAGCAACATTTCCCCCTATTGTACATACATATTGACTAGATGGGTCTGGAGCATAGTAATATCCCTTATCAGATATGGAATTTGTTAACTTTAGATTAACAAAACCAGGTTGAACTACAGCCTGCCTATTCTCATAATCTACACTTAATAATTGTTTCATCTTCACTAAACTAATAATCACTTCTTGATTCATAGGGATCGCTCCCCCACTTAACCCAGTTCCAGCGCCTCTTGCCAGGAAAGGAAGTTCGTTCGAGGAACAATATTTAACCAAATTAGCTACTTCCTCTGTATCTTTTGGAAAAACTACCGCTTTTGGCAGGGATTTTTCGATAGCAAATCCATCACAATCGTAAGAAAGAAGATCCTCTTTTTTGTAGAGAGTGTTTTTTATCCCAACAATATTAGCAAGTTGATCAATATGTCTATCACCACTTGATTTACTTCTCTTATTTCTTAGGAACAACAGATTCACTCCTCTCTAACAGATAAAACTTTATCCGTGGATGATTTATCCGTATTATTTTCTTGATCCTTTTGATAAGCCCAATCAAGTAGTTGAACCGTGTGAACAATTTCCGCTTTTCTTCCGTGTTTTTGTACGCCTAAAGCCATTTGAAGCATACATCCTGGGTTCCCCATGGAAATCATCTCAATATTTTCGGGGACGTTTTCCATCTTTCTTTCTAGTACAGCTCCTGCCATTTCAGGGTTAGTGATATTATAAATTCCTGCACTTCCACAACATGTGTCAGCATTTGCTTGTTCGATGTATTCAACTCCTGGAATATCATTTATAAGCTGACGAGGTTCATGACGTACACCTTGCCCATGAGCTAAATGACAAGCATCATGATAAGTTATTCTTTTATTCAATGAACTCTTAGGTTTTTCGTAACCGCTTTCATATAAGTGTTTAGAAATATCTTCGACCTTAGCAGCAAATGCTTCAGCTTTTTCTTTCCACTCCGTTTCATCCTTAAATAATTCAGGATACTCTTTTAAAGCACAGCCACACCCTGCAGCATTAACGACTACTTTGTCTGCGTCCTTAAATGCTTCGATGTTTTGTTTAGCTAATTTTTTACCAGTCTTTCGATCTCCCGCATGAATGTGTAAAGCACCACAACAAGTCTGATTCTTTGGAATTAAAACTTCATTGCCGTTATGTGTCAGAACATTAATTGTTGATTGGTTTATGTCACTGAACATAATGTCCATAATACACCCTGTAAGCATGGATACCGTTGATTTAACCTCTCCTTTTGCAGGAATCACTTCAACGTCTTTGTATTTTTTCTGAACTGATGTTTTTACCTTTGGCATGATAGATTCCATATCTGCTAGATGATTTGGCATAATGCGAATGGCCCCGGTTTTACGAACGGCTGTTTGAAGTCCACTCGTCTGATAAAATTTCAAAAGTGCGCTAATAGTATTTAAGCGATTTCTATGAGGAAACAAGTCTCTTAGAAAAAATTTTCCAATAACACCTTTCATCCCTTTTAAAGGGATAGCCTGTCTAACCTGCCCTCTTGCCTCTTCAATGAGCCCGCCTACATCCACATCAGCTGGACATGCTGTAGTACAAGCCCGACAATCAAGACATTGAAAAACAGGATCCATAAATTGTTCATTTAACTCAATCTTTCCCTCTGCAACAGATTTAATCAGGTGGACACGTCCTCTTGGGGAATGTTGTTCTTGCCCTGTTTCTAAATAAGTGGGACAAGATTCTAAACACATACCACAATGAACACAGTCTGCCCATTTATTTTCATCTGGGTGGTCTTCTTTGAAATAGTTACTAAGACTAATAGTCGAACAAGCTGGATCATTATTTTTCACTTTTTCTACCAACATCTTATATCCCCCCTATGTATCGTTTATGATTCAAAGTATTATGAGGGTCTATTTTTTCTTTAATGCCTTTAAATAAGAAAAAGTAAGAAGGTATCTCGCCCCAGACGTTTAATTCACATCTAAGTTGATATGAAAGATGCTTTATGATTACATATCCACTCTTTCCCTGCATGAATTTCCTCATATGAGAAATAGTCAATTTTACGCTTGTTTCTGTACCCTTAAGGAATAAGTTGCTAATCCCATGGCCAACACCACCATGAGCTTGTATTTCTACATGATATTCCTCTTGAATCCTTTGACTTTCTTCAATAATACTTAAAACACTTAAATTCTTACTCCCTATTTTAAGAACGGCTTCTATACAATCACTGTCTTCCTCATCCTTTAAACAATGAGGAGCGATAGAAGAGAAATTCTCCCAAAATTCATTTGCCTGCTGTAATGTTAAAAGTTCAGTAGAAGCGCCAACAGGCTTGTGCTCCTCCACCCACTTTTCCTGATAGTGAACAGCATTCTCTACATCCTCAAACGAGATCAATAGATTATAAGTATGGCTGTTTCGTAATTTTTCTGACAAGGTAGGATTTAGTAATTCTATTGATGATGGCTCCACCATCGAATCTTGCAATGCAACAACAAAGGATCGTATTTGTTCGAGTTGGTTCTCCTGTACAGAAATGATCATTAAACTTTCATACTTTGGCATTGGTCGCAATTTCAACGTGATCTCAGAAATCACTCCCAGTGTTCCCATAGACCCGACAAACAGTTTATTCATATCATATCCAGCAACGTTTTTTACGACTTTTCCGCCTGTTCGAATGACGCTACCATCAGGGTAAACAACCCGTAAACCAATAACTAAATCTCTTGCAGATCCATATTTTAACCTTTTAGGCCCACTCTCGTTTGCAGCAATTATTCCACCGATTGTGGCGTGATTTGGCCAGTTTGGATCGATTGAAATCATTTGATGGTGCTGGTTTAGGTAATTTTGCAACTCCGAAAAAGTCGTACCTGGTTTTACAGTAACCGTCATATCGCCGACAGTATGCTCAACAATTCCTTTATAGTTAGCTAGAGATAACAAATAATCATATTCCTCTACTAATCCTCCATACCCGTTCTTAGTTCCACTTCCGATAATAGATACACGTTTCTTTTCATTATGAGCCGATTTAAGTATTTCAGAAATTTCATTCTCACTTTTAGGTGTTAAAACAGATAAACCATTGTTACCAAATATTTTATTAGGGACCATTTTTTTATCCATTAGTTTCTCTGACTCCACAAACGATCCTCCTCCTTCTACATGAAGCGTGTTGAGAGATATACCCTTATAAATTTTATACTTTTCAAATAATTACAGTTAAAAAATAACTATGTTAAATTTTGTCACAAAAATGTGGTCTCGTTATTTCCCCGACCACCAGAACTTCTCCTCATACCGATGACGGAACAGCCGCACAATCTCGAAATTTAGTATTCAACAATCCTGCCCATCAACATTAACGTTTAACATAGCATAATAGATGTTGACTTGGTTAAAAGAACCATCTACTCTATGTGAGTAAAATGGTTCTCCCTTCCTTTACTTTGCGTGAACGCGGTTTTTCGCTTCTATACGTCGTTTATGAAGGATCGGTTCTGTATATCCACTTGGTTGCTCTGATCCTTTAAACACTAAATCGCAAGCAGCTTGAAATGCAACGGAGCCATCATAATCTTGAGACATCTTTTGATACTCTGGGTCAGAGGCATTTTGCTCATCCACTACTTTTGCCATCCGTTTTAATGTTTCTAGAACTTGTTCTTTCGTACACACCCCATGATGAAGCCAGTTTGCCATATGTTGACTTGAAATTCTTAATGTTGCCCTGTCTTCCATTAGTCCAACATTATTAATATCAGGAACCGTAGAACAACCAACCCCTTGTTCTACCCATCGAACTACATATCCTAAAATACCTTGCGCATTGTTATCCAGTTCTTCCTGAATTTCTTCGCTACTCCATTGAGGTTTCAATGTTAATGGAATATCAAGAATATCATCCTGTTGATTTTCAAAAGATTGTAGTAAGTCACTTTGAACTTTACGTACATCAATTTGATGATAATGCAAAGCATGTAAGGTAGCCGCTGTAGGAGATGGTACCCAAGCTGTGTTGGCTCCAGCTTTTAGATGGCTGCCTTTCTGTTCCATCATCGCAGCCATCCTATCAGGCATGGCCCACATGCCTTTCCCAATCTGTGCTCGACCTTTTAATCCAGTATCTAGACCAACTTGTACATTCGATTTTTCATAGCCTTGAAGCCACTTAGAGGATTTCATATCGTTTTTACGTATCATAGGTCCATGTGCTTCCATAGAAGTATGGATTTCATCTCCCGTTCGATCTAAGAATCCAGTATTAATGAAGACGATTCTCTCCTTCACTTCCTTAATAGAAGCTTTCAAATTAAGCGTGGTTCTCCTTTCTTCATCCATAACTCCTATTTTTAAAGTATTTCGTTGTAACCCAAGCATGTCTTCCGTACGATCAAAGAGTTCATTTGCAAAAGCAACTTCCTCTGAACCATGCATTTTTGGCTTAACGATATATAATGAACCTTGTGACGAGTTCTGAAATTGCCCGTGACTTAAGATATCTTGTTTGCCTACCAAACCTGTGATTACTGTATCTAATATCCCTTCTGGCACTTCTTCTCCATCCTGATCAAGCACGGCCTGTGTAGTCATTAAATGACCTACATTACGTACAAACATAAGCGACCTTCCAGACAACGAGAATTCTTTTCCTTCAGGAGAGATATAGAAACGATCTGGGTTCAATGTTCTAGTGAACGTTTGATTTCCTTTAGTAATAGTTTCAGCTAAATCACCCTTATAGAGACCAAGCAAATTACTATATACTAGAACCTTATCTTCAGCATCAACTGCAGCTACAGAATCCTCACAATCCACAATGGTTGTCAATGCCGATTCCGCAAGTATATCTTTCACACCCGCCTTGTCTGTCTTACCAATTGTGTCTTCTCGATCGATTTGGATTTCGAAGTGAATACCATTATTCTGAAACAATAGAGTATCTGGATTTTCTGGCTGACTTGTATAACCGGCTAACTGAGAAATATCTTTAAGTCCTATTGAGGATCCATTTTCTAAAACGGCATTCAATTTACCATTATTGATTAAATAGGCCTCTACATCTTTATGAGAGCTTTTTTCTAATGGAACGGTTTGATCAAGAAACTCTTTAGCATATGCAATTACTTTTTCACCTCGAACAGGGTTATAAGATCCACCTTTTTCTGCTCCATCCTCTTCACTAATTACATCCGTTCCATAAAGAGCATCATAAAGACTACCCCAACGAGCGTTTGCTGCATTAATTGCATAACGGGCATTATTTACTGGTACTACTAATTGAGGCCCCGCTTGTTGTGTGATTTCTTCATCTACATTTTCCGTAGTAATTTGAAAATCTTCCGGTTCCGATTCTAAGTAATTAATTTCCTTCAAGAATGATTTATAGTTCTCATGATTAAATTCGTGATTATGTTCTTGATGCCATCCATTTATTTTGTGTTGCAATTCCTCACGTTTGGTCAGCAGTTGTTTGTTTTTAGGTGAAAGGTCTTGTATGATGACTCCTAAATCATGCCAAAACTGTTCACTGGTCAGGCCGCTATCAGGTATAGCCTTTGCATTAATAAATTCGTATAAAACTGGAGAAACTTGAAGATTACCGATTTGCACATATTCTCTCATTGGTTAATTTCCTCCTTGGAATAAATATTTTTCATTACACGGTTGATTACTAGAAAATCTCCGTGCAAATTGTAAACCTATTTAACATCCAACCATTTGAAAACCCTTTCAAAATTATCTTCACTAGACTGTCAGTTTCTTACTTCTTATACTATAATAAAACTCTAGACATAAAAAATACATATTTAGAATGTTACTTATTCCATTTGGTTATAACTGTATATTTCAGATGAAAACAGGAGGAGTACTATGGATATTCGACATTTAGAATATTTCTCTGAAGTTGCTAGACAATTAAGTTTTACGAAAGCAGCCTCTACATTACACGTTTCACAGCCATCTATAAGTAAGGTGATTAAAAACTTAGAAGAAGAATTAGGTGTTCCACTATTTTATCGATCGAAACATTTAGAGTTAACGGATGCAGGGAAAGCTGTCTTAGCCAATGCAAAGAATGTACTGAAAGCATTCGATAACTTAACGTTAGAACTTACAGATATTATGGAATTAAAAAAAGGTGAAATTAAAATCGGTATACCTCCGATTATTGGAGCAGCATTCTTCTCCAACCTTATCAGTCGATTTAAAGATCTATATCCCTTAATTGAAATCAATCTAACAGAGGTTGGCTCTAAAGAAATAAAGCGCGGGGTAGAAGATGGATCACTGGATATTGGCCTCATTTGCAATATTCCAATTAAGAAGGAAAATTTTGAATTAGTCAGGGTAATAAAAGACCCTTTAATGATGATCGTTCACAGCGAAAACCCTTTGGCAAGTGAAAAATCAATCGATCTAGCAAAACTAGAGAAGGAACCTTTCATTTTATATCGAGAAGATTTTACACTTTATGACCGAATTATAGAAGAGTGTGCTTCCAAAGGCTTTGAACCCAAAATTGTCTGTCAAAGCTCCCAAAAAGACTTCATGATTGAAATGGTAGAGGCAAAGTTAGGAGTAGCATTATTACCAAGTAAAATTTGTTATAAGATTAACACTCCAGAAGTCAAAGCTATTCCTTTAACTAATTCTAATATTAACCTGGAGTTAGCAATGGTATGGAAGAAGAACATGTATTTACCTTTCAGTGTTCGAGAATTTATCTCTATGTCAACAGAGGTCATTGAACACTAGTAAGATGTATAGTTATGGATACAAAACACCTTTTCTAGAGCTTATGGTTCTCTGTCAAATATGGTGGTGGAGAATGATCTCCATCACCCTTTTGATTTAGCTACTTTCGCATAGTTTGTTACACTTATCCCACCGTAGCCTGAATACACTTCGCTTTCCGCGGGTGACTGAGCCACTGTTCCCACAGGAGTCTACGTGTATTCAGGCTGCTTGTTAAATGGTTTCCTCAAACATTTATCTATCCAAAACAACAATGATCAAAATCCTAAGTTCTTCATTTCTTATTGCCATAAAACCTTATTCTTTAAGCGTTCATAGCTCTTAAGCCCGTAATAGTTGCGTTTTAATACTTTAATTGTGTTATTGACACCTTCAATTCATCCATTTTTAAACGGATACATAATGGCTTGTAATATTTCTGTCTTCCATCGTTCAAATGGTTTTCTAACGCGTTTAAATGACTCTATTTCTGACGTTTATCATTTCTTCTAAACAAGTTTTTAATCCAGCTCTCGCCATGATAGGATCGCTTTCTTTGAACGTTCCTGTCTTTAATCACCGACAACTCCATGATATAGAGCCGAACTTATACAGTCTATTCTCAAGAAAAAAACGTCCTTTTACTCCGGTAATACCGAAATAAAAGGACGCTCTTTATCGATAATATTTGATTATGACATCCACTTAGGAGGAGTGTTCTTGTCCCAATATATTTCACCAATCATGTGATGTTTTTCAAAATTATCTTTACTCAAGTGATAGTGAAAATTAAACCAATACCCTTCTCCAGGACGGTTGTCCCGTCGAACATCAAATCTAGCTACTTCTTGTTTTGTCCGATAATCATACATATTAAAAATCTTTTCACCATATCCTGATGTCATTTGTTCAGTAATCTCATAATAAGGTGCTTTCTCTTCTCCCGCTTCTGCTAAAAGCGTCTCAATAACTTCTTCCATTTTCGGTAAAATGTCTGTCTGAAAGTCATCTTCCACTTTCTCTATAATTCTCGGTCCCATTTTAGTAACCATTTGATCTTTTGCTTGTTCGGTTATTGTCTGCTTGAAAGAATCATTGGATTGAAAATCTTCATGAGGAAGAGAAGCCTCAATCGTTTCAGTTGGAGCGGCATCTTCAGTATTACTCAAGGTAACAGGCTTTGAACCTTCTTTTGAAGAAACTTCCTTATTTTCTGCCGCATCTGTCTCTAAATAGTTCGGCGGAATATACATTCCTAAAGTCATAATGGCAATAAATACAACGAATATTTTTCTTATCCAAAGTTTCATAGAAATAGCTCCCTCATATGTACTCTACTTAAATTCTACCACTTTTGAGGAATATGTCTATATTCGTCCGTTATCTTTTTCATGCAATTAAAAAAATGATTCAAAATTATCACATTTAAGAAGCCGTAAAGGACGTTCCCCCTTACAGCTTCTAAATTGATTTTCATTTATATCTCCACGTACTTATTAGAAAAATACTTAGACTGGATCTATAGGAGAACTTTTTTATATTTGGGACAATTTTTTAAAAAAGGAAACGACTTTGTTGTCCGTATCATTTTTAGTTTCCTGAGAAGTCACCTCTTCTGTTTTGGGTTGCGCGGTTGATAATTTTTCGCTAATTGAGGTTACTGGGGGATGAACACTCTGCTCAGATTCAGAAATGTTAGTTGTATTCGCCTTTTCACGTTTTATAGGGATATCCTTTTCTCGTTGAATAGAAGGTTTATTCTTTTTAGTTTTCTTACTTGAAGTGTTAAGGCTTAGTAGATATTTAGATTGATTGGACATATTTATGGAATTTGCAAACCAACCTTCATCATCATCTTCTTCTTCTATTGAAAATGGAAATGATTGATCATCATCTTCCTCGATATCTACACTTTCATCATGTTCTACTTCTGGAAATTCATCTTCATCATCCATCTCATATACGGCTGACGACTCGCTGAAATTACTAAACCAATGCTCCTCATCTATAGGCAATTCATCCTCACTTGCCATCTCATATACGGTTGACGATTCACTCAAATTACTAAACCAATGATCTTCATCTATCGGTTCAGAAGAGTCATTTCCTTCTTCTATCCATTCTTTTAATGGATTTTTATTCTTGTGATCTGTACCTTTTTGTCGTGTGAATAGTTTCTCTATCTTTTGTTCTAACAACTCTAAACGGTCAATTTGAGCCGAAAAGTCTTTAAGTCTTTCTTCAGCCTTTTCAGCATGTTTATCAAGCATTGTTTTTAACTCTAGTGTCGAGTCATTTCTTACATCAACCTTATTGCTACTTTCCTTAAAGACTAGAGACTCTTCGGCTAGACCTTCTGTCAGTTGGACAATTTCTTTTTCTTCTCTGTTTATTGTCGGTTCTATTGTTCGATGTTTGATTTGAAGAGAAGCTAAGATCTGATATATTACTACTGCCTGTTGTTCTAGCCTGCCCAGTTGCTCTTCAGAAGCATCCGTCTGATAAACGTACTCCCGTTGCTGCCCAATAAACTCATTCATTTTTTTTACAAGGGCAACAATATCTACCTCTGTTTGACTTGAACCTAAATAACCCACTTTCTCCATACTAAATGAACTGTCTCCCATAATAACAAGTCCTTTCTAAAAGTCTGAATATATATGTGTATGCGTTAAAAAATATTTGGTTCAACAGCCTTCCACTAAAAATACAAGGGCAAATGACTAATTTTCTATTATATACGCTAGTTCACTAGAACCATCAAAAGCGTCAGTCATAGTATGTAATGTAACACAAATAAAAATAATGGAAGGTTGGAAATATTATATGAGCAAGAGCAATAAGTTTCACGGGTTTCGCAAAGAGTGTATCGTTGCGGAGAAAGTGTATGATTGGGTTATTTTAAATAAGGCTCAAACATTTACGGGGCTAGCATTTGATTCGATTGGTGAAACACCTGTAGCAGGTTCGGATTTAACAGTCATAGGTTGTGAAATTCTTCAAGAAAATGGTACTGATACCGAGTGTTTTGCTGCAGATGATTCAGTTGATATGGACGTTGAGTTACCGAATGGCAAAGAAATTGAATTACAATTAGTAACTATTATGAAAACTTTGGAGGTAGAGGTGACTTACGTAGTAACAGGTACTACAATGCCAGAATTTACTGCTACGGCTACGGTAAACTTAATTCCTGAACAAGTACTCTTATGTCGACCAGATGATATTGAAGTAGTTTGCGATATTCTCCCTTCATCGACTTGTGATGTTTTTAATCTTACTTTAACAACGGTGGGTGCTACTGTTACAGGTGATTTAATAGTGAACGTTTGTCAAAGTGTTCAAGCAGAGACCGAAGTAAAACTAGAAGTGTTTGCGAAATTCTGTGAGCCACGTGATTTGATTCCTGTTCCATCAGCAGCTTGTCGTAGAGCTAGGTTCCCAGAACAATGTCCAGAAATTTTCCCTAACCACCGTGATAAAAAACGCAGACGCCGATGTCATGACAAACACGACAACAATAACTTTGATGCTTCCGCAGACGAAAGCGATTATGACTTCCCAATGTGGAACAATAACGGAGAAGATTAATCTAGGTTAGTGTAGGCGTTGAAGCCTGCACTTCTTACATATTTGGCGAGGAAAAGCATATATTTGTGGCATAGAGGGAGGGATTTTATTGAGTCGCCAATTACATGAGATTGAACAAAAGCTGGTCGTTTTAAAAGATGCATTAATTGCTGCGTACAAAGAAATGCAGGAAATAAAAGAAAGGTCCCAAGAGTCAAATCGCTTAGATATCACATCCTTTTTTTCATATAACGTTATTCTTCCAAATGAAGATAGGAAAGACCCGATAATTATTGGCAGCTTTGTCATAAAGAATAACGGTACAGCTGTATTGACTGATCCACTTATTTGCTTGCGATTTCAACCGATTGATGCTTTTTCATTGACCGCTAAAATTGGGTCAGAACAAATCATTGATCAGGATTACAGTCCTGTTCCCGCCGAAACGTGGAATTATATTAATGAAGAAGAAGGAAAAGAGATCGCGGAGAAAACTGGAGAGTATTGGTTGGAACCATTAAGTACTACATTTCTCGAACCTGGAGAATTACTAAGCTTCACAAATTTCCAAATCAAACTAAATAAAGAAAAAATAGACCGCAAATTCAAATTAGAAGGGTTTGTGTACGGGGAAGAATTAGAAAATGGTTTGGCACCGCTCAATAAAATAACTTTGAATGTTTAACGCATTCCCATTTATCAGGAAAACCTATGAACGTACCACGACATTATAAAAAAGTTAGATTCAATTTACCTCCATACTATGTATGGTAGGAGAAAAGGTTCCTAGCGCCTCACTCGCCAGGAACCTTTTTTCTTAAACTAAAGTTATAGATTTTTACCACCCAACTTTTTCTAACAAAAAGCTGTTAGTATTTTTGACCCCACACATTGCCTTGATCACGAAAAAAACGAGGATTACCCCGTTCTCCCTTCATCCTCTTTTTCAGTTTTCTTTTCCTTATCCTTTATCATTTGCTTTAATTCATCTAGGTCTTTCATTATTCTTTGCATATCCTTGCTTTCTTCCTCGGAATGCTCAGATAGTTCCTGTGCATTATTTACGATTTCACCAACAATTAAATTTAAAATAATGAACGTTGAAACAATAATAAATGACACAAAATACAACCATGACCAGACAACTTCAGTGAAGATTGGCCGGAATATTCCACTCGCCCAACTTTCCAAAGTGAAAACTTGGAATAGCGTCAAGGCACTCAAGCCAACATTCCCGAAGAATTCTGGAGCAATATCACCAAAGAAGCTTGTTCCAATCACAGAATAAACATAAAAAATAATTCCCATAAGAATCGTAACTGATCCAATAGCTGGAATTGCCATAAACAAAGCCGATGTTAACCTTCTCAAGGAGGGGATAATCGAGATGGTTCTCAAAACTCGCAACACTCGCAAAATCCTTAAAACGCTGACCAAATGTGTGTTATATAAAACCAGACTTCCAAATACAATAACAAAATCGAATACATTCCATCCATTATTAAAGAACTTTTGACGATAAACGATTAACTTTAAGATGATCTCAATTGTAAAGATAGCTAATATCAAAATATCTGTTGCAATAAAAATAGATTCATAGTTTGCATATATAGATGAATCAGTTCCTAATCCTATTAGAACTGCGTTCACCAAAATAATCGCCAAAATAAATTTGGAAAATAGGCGATGTTCAATAAATGTTCGTAGCTTCATTTCTATTTTTTCCACTCCTTATTAAGTGACTCTCCACAAGTTATAATAACACAGGATCGCCTTTGTTGGCTTCATAAATACCACTCCGTCTTAACGTGAAGCACATAGACTACTTGTTAAAAAACTTTCTTGCTAAAATTTTTTCGAAAATAATAAAAGCTTGCGACTCAAAAGCCGCAAGCTTGGTTTCTAACAATTAATTTAAATCCTGATCTATTAAAGCATTAAGCTTTTCATCAACCAATTCCCACTCTTCATCAGATTCGATCTGATATAACGCAAGATCTTCCCCTTCATCCGCTTTTTCTTCATAACGGAAAGTGAATACTTCTACATCCTCGTCTTCACTAGGTTCTGCAGGACTTACTGCAATATAGGTTGACTCCGTTTGTTCTACATCAAATGTGAACAGTACTTCAAATAAGTGTTCATCCCCGTTTTCATCAGGGATAGTTATACGTTCTTCTTTCTCTAATGCCATGCTGTTTCCTCCTTCTTGATTTTAAGTCCAAATTGCTTTCTTATGTTAGTTAAACAAAAACCTTCCAATATGGAAAGAAACTTTAAGACGTTTTTCCATTCAATGGTGTTTGGATGCACGATCCACTGATAAGTTGATATATTGTGCAGATCTAACCTCTCATAACCTATTTTTTTCATTGATCGTCCTTTTTATGCTCTTCTAAGTAAATTATCACCAACTCTCCATTAAATTCATCATATCAAGAATCTAAAAAGAGAAACAATAAATACATTTTCTTTATTTACACATAATATTTTTATCAATGTCTTTGAGGAGGGTTCACGAGTGGAAACAAATTCACAAAAGGAAGACCTGAATACGGCTAAACAACTTAAAGAGCATCAACATAACAAAAAATTAAACGCCTCGGAGTTAGGCGATCTATTTTCCAATTACCTGGGGGATTCTTTGTTTTGTTGTGTTTTTAAACATCATCTTCAAGTCGTTAAAGATGAAGAAATTAAAGAATTTATTAAATTCTCATTAAATATCTCAGAAAAACATTTAAATACCCTAAAAGAATTTTATTCAAAAGAAAATATACCATTACCGGTCGGGTTTGGAGACCAGGACATTCGAAAAGACGCACCACGTTTATTTAGTGACATTTTCATGCTTTATTACATCACACAGATGTCCAGAGCTGCTCTATTAACTTACGGAGATGCTCTTTCAACAACAACACGACAAGATGTAGTCGAATACTTTAAAACAAGTTTAAACGATTCAGTTATTATCTATGAAAAAGGATTGCATTTGTTGCTTTCTAAGGGGATACAAATTTCAGCACCCGAGATCCCCTATCCGAGAAAAGTTGATTTTATAGAAAAGGAATCATTTATTTCAGTAATAGCAGGTAAGTCTAGACCGTTAATCGCATTGGAAATTAAACATTTACAAGTCAATATAAATACAAACGTATTAGGTAAATCATTGATGCTAGGATTTAGCCAGGTTGCATCGTCTGATAAATTACGTAATTATTTCCAACAAGGAGTTAAAGTAGCAGACAAGCAAATCAAGGAATTGGGAACATTTCTTATAAGTGAAGATCTCCCTACTCCAAATCTTATGGATGCCCATATTACCGATTCTACTATCCCACCATTTTCTGATAAGTTAATGCTTTATCATACATCATTAGCAAATACGATTGGCCTTTCAAATTATGGATTAGCCATTTCTAAAATTATGAGACATGATTTACATGCTCAAATAGCCACTCTTACAGCAGATATAGGTAAATATGCAAATGAAGGAATAAACCTTACAATTGGTAACGGATGGTTAGAAGAACCTCCAACAGCAGCCGACCGAATCAAGCTTTCGAAACATTCTTCTGGAGGTAAACCTGTGGAGTGACCCTATAAACAATAAAAAACCCTTGATTACCAAGGGTTTTAAGAGTGGAGCATAGCGGGCTCGAACCGCTGACCTCTTGTCTGCCAGACAAGCGCTCTCCCAGCTGAGCTAATGCCCCATATATTATTTTCCGACAAAGACTATTATATCCTTATTTATCATTCTGTTCAATAGCTTTTCAGTATAAAGAAAACATTTTTTTAAAAATATATTATAAAATCCCCTAGAATTAATTCCAGGGGATTTTATATTTTAGTTTACGCTTTAACAGTTGACGGTCCACCCGATGTATTGTTATTAGTAGTCACTAAAGTAACAACAATCAAAACGATAATCGCAACGGGTACAGCAATTACAGAACTATTGATTTCAAAAGGTTTTTGCAGTAGTATTTCCCAAGTTAACGTGGTCACTACCCCTGCAACCATAGAAGAAATACCACCGATTGGATTCACACGTTTCCAGAAGAAAACAGCGAGCAATGCTGGTGTTAAACCAGCTCCGTAAACAGTGTAAGCATACATTTGTACGCTCAATACGGTTGGGAAATACCTAATCAATAGAAAGGCAAATACTCCAAGAGCTACAATATAAATTCTCGTCATACTTAACAGTTTTTTATCAGAGGCTTCTTTATTAATGTAGTTTCCGTAAATATCATACGTTAAGTTTGTTGCCGCTGATAGTAAATACGAATTCCCTGTTGTAATAATAAAAGAAGCTGCAGCTGCAAGTAGAACTCCTCCTACAATTGTTGGCAGTGCTAGCGTAGTAGCCATCAATGCCATACCTGGATCGATATCAGGAAACATGGAACGTGATGTGAATGCAATAATTGAAATGGCTGGAGATATAATAATCATTGCGATTAGCCAACCAATTTGGGCTTTTTTAGCTGAGCTATCTCCTTTAGAAGATGCCAAACGTTGATACATGTTTTGGTCACCTAATAGTAAAAATAAAGAGGGAAGTAAAAAGCCCATTAATTGGATAGTGGAAAGTCCTCCTGTGGATGTCATATGGGATTCTGGTACGTTAGCAATGACATCTCCCCAGCCACCAGCTACTGCAATAATTGTTGGCACAGTAATAATTAATCCACCGACCATTAAAAATCCACTAATGGCATCGGTTTGTGAAACGGAACGAAGTCCACCAATCATAGCTAGGAAGATAATCATAACAGCACCAATTATAGTACCAACTTCAACACTCATGCCTGTTGTTAAATTTAAAATAAATCCGAGACCTTGCATTTGATAAGATACAATCCCCACATAAGCAAGAATAATGATAACACTAGCTATGTTACGCGATTTACGACCATATTTTGCCTCAAGAATACCTGAAACTGTATATTTACCAAAAGCACGTATTTTTGGTGCGACAATATATAGAATAGTAATCCCCACTAATGTTGGAACCATTAACATTAAAGATGGCCATATTCCATAACTGAAAGCCATAGAAGTTTCCCCTCCGGAAATACTCCCACTACCTGTCCATGTTGCTAAAAGGGTTCCCATTAATACAAAAGGGCCTAAACTTTTTCCCGCTAGGACGAAGTCTTCACTTCCTGACACTTTCTTCGCCATAACAATTCCGATTACGATCATTACAACTGCGTAAAGACCGATATACCATAGTAAAGTTGGATCATGTTGTAATTCCATTACTAATTTTCAGCTCCTGATTTTCATATATTGGATGATAAGTTGTCTATAGACTATTATCCACTTCTCTCAACGTGTTATACGAGCTCTGTAAACACAACGTTTATTAAACTAACATACTTTCAAAAATTGTGAAAATGAGGTTTCTTATACTTTTCAAAAGAAATTTCCTCTCTAAAATCCATGGAATTTATTAACAATATATTGTCAGAACTTTGACCTCATGGCTTGAAAAATTGGATCACTATTACGAAAATTCAAATAAGATTATTAATTAAGGAATTTTTCATATATATAAAATAAGACTAAATACCTATACTAAAATATAAAAAATGCCTACTATGAAATCTCACTTTTAAAGAGATTTCATAATAGGCATTGCTTTTATTCTGGTACAGACTCTTCTTTTTCCTTCACTTGGTCAATTAAATTTTTCAACAGCATAATGCCGTCATTTGTTCCAATGGATTCCGGGTGAAACTGTACCCCTTCTATTGGATAATCTAGGTGTCGAATCCCCATTATCTCCCCTTCAACAGTAGCTGCTGTGATTTCAAAACAATCAGGAATATCATCTTTATCAACGATCAAAGAATGGTAGCGCATCGCTTCCATAGGATTGTTTAGATCTGTGTAAACCGAGCGACCATCATGAAATATTTCGGAGCTTTTCCCATGCATCAGTCGGTCAGCACGGACAACTTTTCCTCCAAAAACTTGAGCGATCGCCTGGTGTCCTAAACAAACGCCAAAAATCGGTATCGTGTTTTTGTAATGGTCAATAACATCCAAGGTAATTCCTGTTTCATCCGGGGAACAGGGTCCCGGAGATAGGAAAAGTAAGTCTGGTTGTAATTGATCAATATCTTTAAATGTAACTTCATCATTTCTTCTTACGACGACTTCTTCTCCAAGCTCTCCTAAATATTGCACAAGGTTATATGTGAACGAATCGTAATGATCGATCATGTAAATCAAATTTACTCAGCTCCTCTAGACTCACTTTACTAATTCATGAATCTCTTTATAAAAGCGTTCAAGTGCTTCAGCTTCTCTACCATTTTCTAAAGCTTCGAGTTCACTTTCAATCAATCGAATAATTTTACTTCCTATAATGACACCATCCGCATGTTCACGCACGAGTTGCACGTGTTCATTAGAAGAAATTCCAAATCCAACCGCGACGGGTACGTTACTGTGCTCTTTAACCTTTTTGATAAAGGATAAGGTTTCAGCTGACATATCATTTCGCTCTCCAGTGACACCTAACGTCGACACACAATAAATAAACCCTTTAGCATGCTCGGCGATTCTCTTAATGCGTTCTTCAGAGTTTGGGGCCACAAGAGAGATGAACTCCACATCTTTTTCGTCTGCTAGTTGACGAATATCTTCACTTTCTTCATATGGAAGGTCAGGTATCAATACGCCTTCCGCTCCGTTTTCCTCTAACATTTCAAAAAAACGATCATAACCTAGTTGTACAACAGGATTGTAGTACGTAAAAATAACTACAGGGATTTCCAAGCCCGCTTCACGTAATTTCGGTACGAGTTCAATCGCTTTAGTAAGTGACATATCCTTTTTCAATGCGCGTTGCGCGGCCCGTTGAATTGTTGGACCGTCCGCTAGCGGATCAGAATACGGCACACCAAGTTCAAGAATATCGGCACCAGCTTTTTGTAGTTGCAACGCAAATTGCACGGTTAATTCTGGAGTTGGATCGCCTGCTACGACAAACGGAATAAACAAGTCTTTTGTTTTAGTTAATTTTCCTTGAAAGGCTGTTTGAGTAAGCATAGTTAGACCTCCTCCTGAAAATGTTCCATTAATGTAGCCATATCTTTATCGCCTCGTCCTGATAAATTAATAAGTATTGTTTCATCAGGTGACATTTCTTTTGCTTCTTTATAAGCCTGAGCTAGGGCATGGGCGCTCTCAATTGCAGGAATTATACCTTCTTTTTCAGTTAAAAGCTTTAATGCATCTAAAGCTTCTTTATCTGTGATTGACTCATAGCGAACTTGTTTCGATTGGAAAAGATGAGCGTGCTCTGGTCCAATCCCTGGGTAATCAAGTCCAGCTGAAATAGAATATGGCTCAGTAATTTGACCATTTTTGTCCTGCATCAGATAAGTCATTGACCCATGAATAACCCCTGGCGTTCCTTTAGTTAAAGTCGCTGCATGCTCTGGAGTATCAATCCCTTTTCCAGCCGCCTCTATACCGATTAGCTCTGAAGAATCCTCTAAAAATGGATAAAAGATTCCCATTGCATTACTACCTCCACCAACACAGGCAAAAATTCGATCAGGAAGTTCATCTTCTACTTCTAAAAATTGTTTCTTTGATTCATCACCAATAACACGCTGAAAATCACGAACCATCCTAGGATAAGGATGAGGTCCGACGACAGAACCAATTAAATAAAAATGATCTTCGCAATTTGCTACCCAGTAACGGATCGCTTCGTTCGTGGCATCTTTCAGAGTTCCATTTCCGCTTGAAACTGAAATCACTTCAGCTCCTAAAAGCTTCATACGGAATACGTTTAGTTCCTGACGGCGAATATCCTCTTCCCCCATAAACACTTTACACTCAAGCCCGAACTTCGCTGCCACTGTTGCTGAAGCTACTCCGTGTTGACCTGCTCCTGTTTCAGCAATGATTTTCTTCTTGCCCATACGTTTGGCTAGCAGTCCTTGGCCAACCGCATTATTCAGCTTATGGGCCCCTGTATGATTTAAGTCTTCCCTTTTTAAATAAATCTTTGCTCCACCAAGGTAATCACTTAGTTTGTCAGCATAACTTAATGAGGTCGGACGGCCCGCATATTCTTTTAATACATGGTGATATTCGTCTAGAAAAGCTTGATCATTCATTGCTTGATCTAATGATTCTTCTAGTTCTTGCAGAGGACCCATTAGCGTTTCTGGAACATACTTGCCACCAAAATCGCCAAATCGTCCTTTAACATCAGGAAAAACTTGTAACATGCCGGTCCACCTCTTTCATGATTGCTTGAATTTTATATATATCTTTTTGATGATTAGTCTCAATTCCACTCGAGATATCAATGCCTTCCGGTTCGTGAGCAAGCAGTTGCGCCACATTCCCCGGGTTTATCCCCCCTGCAATAAAGCAGGACACATTTTGATCGTTCGCAATTTTTACGTAATCCTCGACCGTACTCCAATCAAAACTCACACCTGTTCCACCATGAGTTCCTTCAACCTTAGAATCAATTACATATCCGTCCGTTACTCCCTTAAAAAGCTCCATTTGATGAACCGCACCATCTTGATGGTGTACGACTTTCCAAACAGGTAAACCAAACGCCTCTTTAATTTGCAATATATTAGAAACAGTCTCACTTCCATGAAGTTGAATCACATCTAGTGAGACAAAAGAAAGGACTTCATCTAGCTGCTCAATCGTCGGATCAACAAAGACTCCTACAAGCTTTTGTTTTGGTCGTGTACGTCGAATCCATTGACCAACTCGTTCTGGTCGTACATAGCGCTTCGTTTTCCGAACAAAAATAAACCCTAAATGGGTGGCGTGAGAAGAAGCACTCTTTTCCACGTCATTTGCTGATCGGTTGCCGCACAACTTCACTAATGGTTCATGAATCATACGTTCACTCCGTTCATTAGCTGAGTCACTGCTTTTTTAATATTGTTCTGTTTCATAAGTGACTCACCAACTAAAACGGCACTTGCTCCATAAGCAACAACTTGTTGAATATCTTCATACGTAAAAATACCACTTTCAGAAACAAGTAAAGATTCCTTTGGAGCTAACTTTGCCATTTGCTGTGTTTGGGCAAGTTTCGTTTCAAACGTATGAAGGTTACGATTATTAATACCTAGGATCTCAGGTGTAAACTCCTTCACTATTCCTTCTAGCGTTTCTTCACTATGAGCTTCCACAAGAACCTCAAGTCCTGATTCATAAGCTTGCAAGTATAGCTCATGAAGCTTCTTTGGTTCTAATGCTTCACCAATTAACAAAATGGCATCCGCTCCGATTAGCTTACTTTCTTCCACTTGCAAAGGATCAATAATGAAATCTTTACGCATAACAGGCACATCGACGAACTTCTTAATATCTGTTAAAAAGTCACGGTGCCCCTGGAAGAAATGTTGATCAGTCAAAACAGATATAGCTTGAACACCAGCATCGGCATATTGTTTACCGACCATGACGTGATTAAAGTCGTCGCGAATAATTCCTTTTGATGGGGAGGCTTTTTTCACTTCTGCAATCAGTCCAGCGATCTGGTCTGTTTGTTTAAGGGACTGTGCGAAGGAGACCTTCTTAACATCAGCTGCTTCGGGCAGGTATAGTCGTTCTATCTCTTGTTGTTTTATAGCTAAAATCGTATCAAGCATACTGACGTCGCTCCTTTTCCTCCTGAATGGATGTAAAGTATTTAAATACAATGCCTTCTTGAATCGCTTGTTGGACACGCTTGACTCCGTCAGTCAAATCCTCGGCTTTACCAGCCACATACAATCCAGCAGCAGCATTCATTGTCACAATGGTCATGGCACTTTCATCGGCCGTCCCTTTAAAAACTTGCTCTATAATTCTTGCACTTTCTATACTCGTTTCGATTTGAATATCTTCTAATTTTCCTGATTTCAGTCCTACATCTTCAGGTGTAATAGTAAAACGTGTAATCTTTCCATTCTTTAGTTCCACAATGTCGGTCACACCAGTCATAGTGATTTCGTCAAGTCCATCACGGCCGGTCGCTAATAGAACGTGTTTAGATCCTAATTTGTTTAGTGTTTCTGCCATCTTTTCCGCATACGCCGTATCATAAATACCAATGAGTTGACGCTTAGCGTTCGCTGGATTAGACATCGGACCAAGTAAATTAAATACTGTACGGAATCCTAACTCTTGTCGAGCTGGTCCTGCATGCTTCATTGCCTGATGATAATTCGGAGCGAACAAAAAGGTCATTCCTTTTTCAGATAAGGCCTTTGCTCCTTCAGCAGGTGTAGTATCAATCGGGATTCCTAACGTTTCTAATACATCCGCACTACCGCTTTTAGATGAAACTTTCCTATTACCGTGTTTCGCTACTTTGACATCCATCGCAGCTAGAATTACCGATACAGCAGTTGATATGTTAAAAGTAGAACTGCCATCTCCACCTGTTCCACATGTATCAACGATATTATCATCATCTAATTCTAACTTCGTCATATTGGCACGCATTGCGCGAACAAATCCTGTCATTTCTTCTACGGTTTCACCACGATGACGAATAACAGATAACAGGCTCATAAGTTGCCCTGTTGTTGTATTTCCTTGCATGATTTCATTCATAGCATCATACGCTGCCTGTTCGGTTAACGTTTGTCCTTCTACTATTTGATTCAGTACTTGTTTCATCTCGTCTCGGCTCCTTCTCTGCTCTTCTCAAATGCTTGCTCAGCTATTTCAATCGTGCGTTTCAAAGCACTTGCTTTATTAAGCGTTTCTTGATACTCAGATTCAGGATCAGAGTCGGCAACAATCCCTGCTCCAGCTTGCACGTAGACTTGATCATTTACTTTTGTAATCGTACGAATAGTAATGCAAGAATCAATATTGCCGTCAAATCCCAGGTACACAACCCCTCCTCCATATAAATGACGAGGAGTTGGTTCTAATTCTCGTAAAATTTGCATCGCTCGAATTTTTGGTGCACCTGAAAGTGTTCCCGCTGGATAAGCGGAAATTAATGCATCTATTGGGGACACATCCTTCTTCAATTGCCCTGTGACCTTACTGATAATGTGCATAACCTTAGAAAAACGTCCAATTGTCATATAGTCAAACACTTCCACACTGCCGTATTCAGCAACTCTTCCCATATCGTTTCGAGCTAAATCTACGAGCATGCGGTGTTCAGCTTGTTCCTTTTCATCAGCTAAAAGCTCGGCGGCTAGGGCATCATCTTCTTCTGGAGTTTGCCCTCTCTTTCGCGTACCAGCAATCGGGTGAATTTCGAGCTCGCCGTCCTGGACCTCTAACAATCGTTCTGGAGAACTGCCCATTACTTCCACATCTTTAAACCTTAAATAAAACATATACGGTGACGGATTGACTTTTCGAAGTATCCGATAAAGTTCAAAACCGCTCCGTTTGGTAACGGCTTGGAAGCGCTGGGATAATACAGCTTGGAATATGTCACCTGCTACAATGTATTCTTTAATTTTCTCGACATCTCGTTTAAAATCAGCTTTTTCATAATTACTCACAAGATCCACTGTATGGTTGGTCACTTCATCTGTTAACATCAAATCAGGTAAATAGCTGTTTTCCTTTAGACGTTGACTTACATTTTGTAGACGCTGGGTTGCTTGATCGTACATATCACCAGCTTCTTGTTCATCATTAACTCTTGCAAATGTTAATATCGTCGTTTCTTTCGTCTTATGATGATAAGCTATTAATGTTTGGCAGAATAATAAATGATAATTAGAAACATCAATATGATCTGGCTCTGCATATGGAACAGGTTCATAATCCGAAATGGCATCATACGCAATATAACCCACAGCTCCTCCTTTAAAAGGAAGGGAAACATCTGCTTGTTTCACTTGTAAATGCTCTACCGTATTCTCAAAAGCCTCTTTAAAACTTGTAGCTGTCCGTGTTTCTTTCTCTTGAAAATCTTCGATAACAAAAGTTCCATCTTGTTGCTGGATATCAATCATTGGATCTAAACCAATGAATGAGAAATTAGACCATGGAGATTCAGGGTCTTGGCTCTCTAACATATAGACCGCTTCATCACGTAACGCATGATACATGTGAATCGGTGTCAATGTATCCGTATAAAAAGATTGGGTAACCGGAATCGTTCGGTATTCTTTAGCATTTGTAAGAAAAGATTCCTTCGTTGTTAAACTCATTGTGTGCTCACCTCTCCATAATTCATTATGGAGAATGAGACGGTGAGGGGGGTAAAACTATGTGGATGAAAAAGGTAGGAGAATTTGGCTTAGGCAATCTGACAGCTCCTTACGTCCGTCGCAATCCCTTAGCTCGCTCAGCTCATCCTGTTTTCCTCAACTCATCTAATCTCATTCTCTACTCATACTCATTAACCTTTCAAACAGTGTATAAAATTCTGACAATAATGTCAACAATCAAGATTTAAAAATGAAACCATCTGATTACCTGAAACGTAAGTCATAATAAAGGAGGCATTCTTATGATTTTGTTATCCCAATCATTAACACAATTTTTTGATGACAACCTAGCTTTACTAGCTCCCATTATTATTATTCAACTTATCCTAATCATTTCCGCTCTCGTTAGCTTAGTAAAGGCAGAATACACGAATGGTCCTAAATTAATGTGGGCACTTATTATTATCTTCATTAATATTCTAGGACCTATTGCGTACTTTATATTTGGAAAGGATGATTAGAATACTATGATTCACGTGGAACACTTAACCAAAACATTTGGTAAACATGAAGTCGTTAAAGATGTTTCGTTTCAATTAGAACAAGGAAAATGTGTTGCATTATTAGGTCCAAATGGGGCTGGAAAAACAACCACATTGCGCATGATGGCTGGTTTAATCTGTCAGACAGATGGAAAAATCCAACTACCTGACAGTTCCACTTCTGACGTCCGTCAACAAATCGGTTATTTACCCCAGCATCCTCAGTTTCATACATGGATGAGCGGGAAAGAATTTCTTGTTTATGTTGGTCAGCTAGCCCACCTATCTAAAAAAAGATCTACAAAAGAAGCCGAAGTTCTATTAAAAAGGGTTGGATTAGAAGGTGCGGAAAATAAACGTATTAGTAAATATTCTGGAGGAATGAAGCAGCGCCTTGGCATTGCTCAGGCCATGATTCATCAACCAAAGTTATTGATACTTGATGAACCCGTATCTGCTTTAGACCCAATCGGGCGCCGTGATGTACTTAATTTAATGCAAGAGCTTAAACGAGAAACAACCTTACTTTTCTCAACACATATTTTAAATGACGCAGAAGAAGCAAGTGATCAGTTATTACTTATGAACGATGGGGAAATCATTGAGTCTGGCTCATTTGCTGACGTCAGGCTCAAGCACTCTCTCAATAAAGTTGTTTTAAGATTTGAAGCACTAGATATGGAAACATACATTAACATTCTTGTTGACCTTCCCTTTGTTAACAAGGTGGAAGAGAAAAAACAGGAGATTCACTTATATGTGGACAATATGCAGAAAGCTCGAACAGAATTATTGAAACTCTTCTCTGAAAAGAATTGGCCAGTCATTTATTTCGAGTTAGGAAGCATGTCGTTAGAAGAATTATTTATGAAGGTGGTGAACCAACATGCAATGGCTGACCGTATTCAATCGTGAAAATTTGGAAGCTTGGAGAAATTTCAAGTGGATTTGGGTTCCTCTCGTATTTATCTTACTAGGTCTAATGGATCCACTCACAACCTATTATATGCCTCAGATTTTAGACTCTGTCGGCGGACTTCCTGAAGGAGCAACTATCGATATCCCTTCACCACCACCCGCTGACATTTTGATGATGAGTATCGGGCAGTTTAATATGATGGGAATTGCCATCATTATTCTAATCTCTATGGGGACAATAGCAGGAGAACGTAAAATCGGTATAGCTGAACTCATTCTCGTCAAACCCGTTCGTTATTCGACATACGTCACCGCTAAGTGGGCAAGTTTTTCTCTTCTGAGTTTAGCAGCAGTAAGCTTAGGTATGATTTCAAGCTGGTATTACGTATCTATTTTATTTGAGGAGTTGCCTTTTACACATATTCTGATCGCTATGCTTTTCTACAGTTTATGGATGACTTTTGTTGTCACCGTCAATATATTTATGAACACCCTTGTAAAAGTTCCAGGGTTCGTTGCTTTTTTAACCGTAACTGTACTCCTTGTTTTACACCTCTTAAGTCAGGTCTTTCAGCATGTTATCGAGTGGGTTCCTTCCTTAATCCCATCTTATATCGGAGAAGTGATTAAAACCGGCAACATTTCTACTGAATTATGGGGCTCCGCATTAGTAACAGTCATATTAATCGCGATCCTACTTGTTTCAGCTAGCTATACATTAAAAAACAAAGAGTTAGCTTAATCCGATCAATAAATCTCATTCAGAAAATCATAGGCAACGTGAAAATCGATCAGCCTCATCAAGAGACTGGTCGATTTTTCTTAAACAAATTGTTGCGCAGATTTTCTGAAGCCACAAAAAGGACGAAACCCTCGACTAGAGTAATAGCTCTCTGAGGAGCTTGTAGCCAAAATTTCTACTCTTGTGCTTGGATAGCAGCTATGCGCTTCTTCTATCAATTTTTGAGCTAACCCTTGCCCTCGGTAATCCTCTCGAATGAGCAGTTCACAAATGAAGAGTGTAACTACCCCATCCGTTAACCCACGCAAATAACCTATAATTTCTTGGTCATCAGTAATGACTAATGCAGGCTCTGAATTAATCCATGCATATAATGTATCCTCTCGATTTTCTACTAGTTGATCCCATCCTTCTTTTTTATTAAGTTCATTTATGGTATCAAAATCATTCTCATGAAACGATCGTATTACCGCCTCTCCCATCCTACCAATCTCCTTTTTAATTTAGTAATCTTTAGTCCCCTGATCACTATATGTAACGATTGAAACTCTATTTCGTTTCATTTTGTAAAAATATTTTTATTTTATGCTAAAATATGACCTGGAAGAAGATGATTAGGAGTGACAAACATGAAAAAACTAATTGGAATAACGATATTCCTTGCTATTTGCACAATGGCCGGGTGCTCATCTGGAGAAGACCTTTCCATCGATGCATTAAAAGAATCTTACCCAGATAAATTTGGCACCCCTATTGATGACTCATTATCGAATGACGAGCAAGAAGCTCTAGGTTTACCGTCGGAACTGCCATTTGATGTTGACGAGGTCAAAGCAAGTACAGTTGAAAACGAAACAGAAGTCCTTTATTCTTCAAGTAACGCTGACCAGGTAACGGTCACTACGACATATAATCCAGAAAATACACTCCGTGAAACTGATATGCAAATCACGCTGGACTCTGGTGCTATCGCTGGTGTCGAGGAGGGAAAAGCCTCCACCTTCTTTGAATGGTATGAAGGTGAAGAAAATGTTATTTATCAAGTCGCATATTCCAATATGGATGAAGAAGTTCGTTTAGAAAAAGCTCTTGAAATAGCAAATTCTATTTAAAATATAATAGAAAAATCACTACAGAGCCCATGAGATCCGAGCTAAGTAGTTCGTTTTAAGATGAAGTTGCATATGTCAATGGAGGTTCCCGCTTATTTCATCATCGTTATGTAAGACTGGCAATTGCGACTCTTTTGGGAGAATGCACAAAAATACCCTGCAAGACGTTATAGGAGCCACTGAATAAGTCTTCACAAAATATAGGAAGGGGATTTTGGTGATAAGTAGTCCCGGTTCAGTGGAGAAATCTTACGAAATAGCATACTAATTAGCAACCCAAATAACATAATGAAAATAGCTGTTGTCAACGTGCTAATTACTATGTTAATTAGTATGTTGATTTTTATAGACCAAGTAGGTAATTGTAGAGTCTGTGAAGAATTGTTGAAGACTCGATTCCGAGATAATGGGGGTTCGTTACCGTATAAGGGATAGGGATGGAAATGAACGAACCCCCGACATAGGAAAATGCGTCTTACCTATGCTATAGAGTAAAGCTTCACCTTACACGATGCTTCCGTTCTGCTCACGAAAGTAAGAAGGTCCGGGAAATTGCGAGACTCCTGTGGGATGAACATGATCGGTGAGATCCCGCAAGGCGTAGCCTGAGGAAGCTCACCACATGCCCACGGAAAGCGAGTGATTTCCCGGACCTTCTAACGCCATCCTTTGTAACGGAAACCACCGAATGTCTCGAAGCTGATTCTTCCATAATCTGAGACTTTAGTTTAACAAGAAAATATAAGCAAGAACGCTTGGGCATTAAATATTAAGTGTTTTCGTTTGTTATTTGTACAGTGATTTATGTGCTAAACATAGTGTTTTTTAGTATGTTATTTCAGATTTTCTCTACAGTATCGGAACTACTTAATTTGGTGATCCCCTCCCTGAAGTCTCAATCAATTCCCTCACAACATCCCATTCAACCTATAGGAAATGAGTTTAAATTTATTTCTCTACGATAATCTTAACTTCGCGTAAATTACCTGTGTGATCAAAATCAATAGCTATGATATCTCCTGGCTTTGCAAACTCTATTAACCGATCTTTAAGGATCATTAATTCATTACCCATTTTGTCTTGCTGTATTAAAATAGCATGCGACCCTTCATAGCGATTAAGTGTGTACGTGTTCACCCTTGGACATCCCCTTCTTTTAAAATCAGCTAAATGTTCCGACAATATTTGCATCTATTTTTACAGTTCCCTTCTTCATTTAATTAAAACATGATGCATATACCGCCCCTCTAGACAAAATGAAGTGTAAGTGATATATTTACACTAACAACCGTTAGTTAGTATAAATTTTTGAGGTGACATAATGACTGAACAAAAAATAATCGATGCTAGTCTTGAATGCTTTGCTTATTCGGGTTATCAAAATACTAGCCTTTCAGATATTGCGGACAAGGTTGGAATAAAAAAACCATCACTTTACAACCATTTTCCCAGTAAAGAAGCCATCTTTTTACGAGTTCTTGATGAAGTAGCTCGAAAAGAGTTAACACATTTAGAAGGTTTCACAAAATATACAGAAGATCGTTCCATCAAAGAACAACTACAAGAAGTGTTTATCAGTTATGTGGATCATCTGTCTTATTCAACTGAAGGTTCATTTTTTAAACGTTTCACCTTTTTCCCACCTGATAAATTTGCAAGCGAGATCCAAAAGGTATTCTTAAAAACAGAAGAAGAAGTCATTCGCACGATTGGGCCAGTTTTTCAAAAAGGTATTGAAAATGGTGAGATTCAGCCTTTTCAACTCAGTGAACTTACGTCAACATTTTATACGATAATTGATGGATTATTTTTAGAGGAAAACTTTTATGATCGCGAGACACTTGTCGAACGTCAAAAAGCAAGTTTTAAAATCTTCTGGTCCGGGATACAAGGAAAAAGTTAGGAGTGACATCCATGGCATGGGTATATTTATTAATAGGTGCAATCTTTGAAGTTGGTTGGGCAGTAGGTTTGAAGCTTTCTGAAGGTTTTTCGAGACCTCTCATTTCTGCGGTAACCGTCGTTTTTATCTTAATTAGTTTTTATTTATTCACAAAGGCATTACGTTTAATCGATATCGGGACAGGCTACGCTATTTTCACTGGATTAGGCGCAGCAGGAACGGCCGTTATTGGAATGACATTTCTTGGTGATGGAACGGGCACTGGGAAAGTCTTTTTTATTGTTCTTTTAATTTTCGGGGTTATTGGGTTAAAAATGTCGAACACACCCGATAAAGCTGCCCCTACTGTTCAGGAGGGATAACCATGGCTTGGATCTTTTTAATAATAGCAGGCATGGGGGAAATGTTGGGGATGTTCTTTCTTAAACTGTCCGATGGATTTCAAAAACTCAAACCTAGTCTTTTTGCCTTACTTTCAGGTGGAATGAGCTTTTATTTTCTTTCGTTGTCACTTCAAGATTTACCGATTGGTACGGCTTATGGAATATGGACTGGAATAGGCTCAGCGGGTACGGTTATTCTCGGGATTTTATTTTTCAAAGAGCAAGTGAACATGAAAAGGATATTCTTTGTGACCTGTATCATTACTGGGGTAGTCGGACTAAAACTTGTGTCCTGATTTTCTAAAAAAACCCTATTACTTCCATTGCAATATATCTATAGAGGAAGTAAAATCAGGGTAGATATTCCCTAAAATCAGACAAATTACGACACTACCTTATAAACTTAGTCTGTGTTAAATCTTGTTGTTGATTTTTGTTACAAAAATATTGATTTCTTTATTAAGGAAGTTACCTTTCTTATTCCGTTAAACTCCATAAATAGGGGGTGGGAAAGACTCGCTTGTCCAAAAGCCCTCTTTTCCTACTATAGATATCGAAATCAGAGTTGTTCCAGATAACTGGTTGAATAAACTTCTTCCTCAACTCGGGCAACTATCAACTTGAACGTTTAACATAGCCAAAACTTATAAACTAAAGACAATAGCACATTTTTTAAATTTGTTGTAGATATCTTTCATAGATTCATCGTCTATATAGTATAGTATATCGAATAGCATTTACTTGGAGGGCTTAATAATGAGAAGGTTTTTGTTTGGCATATTGTTGTTTATTGTTATCGCATTCAGCTACGTTGGCTATACTGATATGGAAGAGTCGCCAAATCCTGAAGAAACGTTCGAGCAGGATTCTACTATTCAACAATATTAAAAATAAAACCGCTGCATCTCATTTGCGAGATCCAGCGGTTTTTATTTTTTTGGCAATTTCCGATCAGGGAAAGCTTGGGACGGAAATCACACTTTCATTCCTACACCCTTAACGGTACTGGACTTTCTATCAGACTCTTTCCTAGTCAAAAGCATCTTCAATAGTTGTATCTTGTGTATTTGATATATTTGCAAATAGTGATCGCTGAACGATTTGTAAGGCATTGTCGTTATCTGATACCTTTTCAGATGCCACGCAGTTTCTAGGTACCCATAAATTAAAATCTCTCATATAAGCATCATTCGCTGTGAATAATATACAAATATCACCCGCAACCCCTGTTAAAATAAGGTTTTTCACCCCTAGTTGTTCTAATAAGATACTTAACTGGGTACCAAAAAAGCCAGAATGTTTTGGCTTGATAATAAAATAATCATGATCATCCGGAATCAATTCATTGACTATCGGCCCTCCTCGTCCCTTTTTACATACTTCGATAAGATCTGAAACATTTTCTTGCCAAAGTCCAAAATTATCGTTCACATAAATAATTGGCATACCCATTTCTTTTGCCTGTGATTTCAGATTTAGAATAGGCTTAACTGTTTTTCTTGTGTGTTCAAGAAGGTCCTCTCCTCCATCAAAATCCATGTCGTTAATCATATCAATGATGAGTAGCGCTTTATCTTGGGGCATCCATCTCACTCCTCTTCAAACTGTGCCGGACCATCAGGCACTTGCCGTTTATGCTCACTTCTTTCGTGAAGATTTTTAAGAACTTTTTCATCTTTAGCATTAATAGTTTCCCCTCTTAGATAAGCGTCAATAGCATTATAGGAAATTCCCATCTCTTCTTCATCTGACTGCCCTTCCCATAATTCAGCACTCGGTTTCTTCGTCACAACAGTATCTGTTACACCTAAATACTTAGCCATTTCTCGAACCTCTTCTTTTCTCATATGAATGAGCGGAACTAAATCTACACCCCCGTCACCATATTTTGTGAAATAACCAGTATAATCTTCTGCCGCATTATCTGTTCCTATTACTAAGTAATCATAGTTTTGACCCACTGCGTAAAGTGTACTCATCCGCAAACGAGCCTGTAAGTTTGCACCTCTTAATTGAGAGTTCCCTTCATTCCAATCACCTTTATTCTTCAAATTTTCCTGAATTGCACCAAATGTCGTCTGATAAGCATCCGTTAATTCTATTCCAACATAATCCAACCTTGCGTTTTCGACTACAGCTAAAGCATCAGACTGATCCTCTACTCTCTTATTAATCGGCAGGAGTACACCTAGTGAGTTATTAGGAAATGCTCGTTTAATTAAATAAGCGACAACTGCTGAGTCTATTCCTCCACTAACACCTACTAAGGCACCTTTCGCTCCAGCTTCTTTCACCTTATCTTGTAGCCACTTCACTATATGCCCTACTCGCTTTTCCATTTGAGACACCCCTTTCTAAGTTTGTTCTTCATTATTATGTACCCTGAAAAATTAATGAAATAAACTTTTTACAGAATGGGGATAGGTAATTATTATTTTGTACCTTAGGAGTGGCGTTTACCCATTAAAATCAAATAGCTTTTAAAAATAATAGTTTTGCGTGATAATGGAATATAGAAACAATCGCAAGGAGTGACTTCTTAATGATTGATAAAGAACAACATGTGCTTGTTATTTTTCCGCACCCTGATGATGAAGCCTTTGGGGTTTCCGGGACAATTACTTCTTATATAAAAAAAGGGACACCTGTTACTTATGCCTGTCTTACTTTAGGAGAAGCGGGGCGTAATCTCGGAATGCCGCCATTTGCTACTAGAGAAAGCTTACCAATTATTCGAAAAAAAGAGTTGATTAAAGCAGCTGCGGAAATGGGAATTAGCGATTTGCGAATGATGGGATTGCGTGATAAAACATTAGAGTTCGAAGATGATGATAAAATGAAGCAACTCGTCGTTGATTTAGTTGAGGAACTTAAACCTTCCCTTGTCATTAGTTTTTATCCTGGTTATGCTGTACATCCTGATCACGAAGCAACTGCTCGAGCTGTTGTTCGTGCGCTTGGAGATATGGATCCAACCGAGCGACCTACCCTTCATGCACTAGCATTTGCAAATAATACTGAAAAAGAACTTGGAGAACCTGATGTCGTCCACGATATTAAACATGTTCAAAAAGAAAAGCTAAATACCATGCGTGCACACATTTCGCAAACCGCTCGTATGCTTGAGATGCTAGATGAAGGAATTAAGAATAATGATCCTGAAGCTTTAAAATGGGTAACAAATGAACATTTTTACACTTATAAGTGGGATAAGAGCTGACCTTAAGGGTTGGCTTTTTTCACGAATCAGTAAATCATGGTATTCTAATACTAGTTAAATGAGAAAAAGGGAGACTTCACACATGAAAACACGCTCGATCTTATCTATTTTGTTCATAATAATTCTATCTGCTTGCGGCACGAGTGAGACTGATGATAACTCCACTCCCTCAGACGAAGTAGAAGTTATCCAGCCTAACGTTGAGGTTAATTTCGAAAATGAACCTTTACCTATTGGTGAAGAGACACCCATTCAAGCGATAGTGACAGGAAACGAAGAGCCGATTACAGACGCAGATTATGTAGAATTTGAAATTTGGAGTGAAGCTGAAGGTGAAGAACAGTCAGAAACATTAGAAGCTAAGCACACCGAAGAGGGAGTGTACGAGATAATGTACACCTTTAAAGCTTCAGGTACATACCAAGTCATCGCCCATACCCAAGCACGGAATGTACACACGATGCCACAAACCGAAGTACAGGTAGGTCCTAAGGATGAGGATGAGGATCAACATGAACACGGTGAGAATTCGACTGACTCTGATTCTGGAGAATTTACTGTACACATGGTCACAAATAAAGATTTCGTTGCTACTGAAGAATCAAAATTAACTACACACATTGAGCAAAAGAAAGCCCCTTTCGAGAATGCTGAAGTAAAGTTTGAAATTAGTTCCGATCAATTAGACAAACATGAATTTATTGAAGCTTCCGAAGAGCAAGCAGGACAATATTCAACAACTTTCGAATTCCCTTCTCCAGGTAAATATATGGTGAATGTGCATTATGAAAAACCAGATGAAGATATCCATGGTCACAAAGAACAACCCGTTGAAGTTGTAGAATGATTATTCATATAGCAAAAACTAACTATTGTGGTAACGGATTTACTTCAGAAATGTAAACAATCAAATAACATATCAGTACACACGTTATTTCTCAAATATAACGTGTGTATTTTTGTTGTTATATTACACTCGATAAGGCTCAGCAAACGCCCGCGGGAAATGAGCTGTTTTCCCTGTCATCCCAAAATTCCATAAACCAAATGACTGTCTAGTTATTCAAAAATCGAGGGATTCATTTAAAGATATTAAAGAGAAAAATGGCCTGGATATAATCCAAGCCATTTCTTACTGTAGATTTTAGGTGAGATTCATTGTTTTGCACCTCACAAAAAGTGAACCCGTTATCAAGTATGGTCAGTTTTCCCTGATATTACGTAAAATACCCACAAAAAAGAAGCGAGCACATTAGAACATGTACCCGCTTCTATATTTCAGACCTTAAAACTTACAGGTCAGCGTTCTGAAGCTTTTTCTTCTTCGCATTCTTTTCACGTTCGTTCTTGTTTAAGGATTTCTTACGAAGACGCACAGCTGCTGGTGTTACTTCGCAATACTCATCATCATCAAGATACTCGATCGCTTCTTCAAGCGTTAATTGACGAGTCTTCTTAATCGTACTTGTTGTATCCTTATTTGCAGAACGCACGTTAGTTAAGTGCTTCTCTTTAGTAATATTAACGGTTAAATCGTTATCACGATTATGCTCTCCAACGATCATACCTTCATATACGTCTGTACCTGGTTCTACGAAAATCGTTCCGCGGTCCTCAAGGTTCATAATTCCATAAGTGGAAGACTTCCCTTTATCAAGAGAAACAAGAACTCCTTGACGACGTCCTCCAACTTGACCTTTAGCTACAGGTGCATAGCCGTGGAATGTGTGGTTTATAATTCCATAACCATGTGTTTGAGTCATGAACTCAGTAGAATATCCAATCAATCCACGAGAAGGTACAAGGAATTCTAGACGAACTTGCCCGTTTCCATCATTGACCATGTCCTGCATTTCACCTTTACGAAGACCAATTGATTCCATAACGGCACCTTGGTATTCTTCTGGAGTATCAATTTGAACATACTCAACAGGTTCACACGTTTCGCCATCAACTTCTTTTAAGATTACTTTTGGTTTAGATAGCTGAAGTTCGAAACCTTCACGTCGCATGTTTTCCACTAGAATCGACAAGTGAAGTTCTCCACGTCCAGAAACGGTAAACGCATCTGGTGATTCTGTTGGATCAACACGTAAACTTACGTCAGTCTCAAGCTGAGTCAGTAGACGTTCTTCAATTTGACGAGATGTTACATATTTACCTTCACGGCCAGCAAATGGACTATTATTCACAAGGAAAGTCATCTGAAGAGTCGGCTCATCAATGCGAGGAATTTCCATTGCTTCTTGATTGTCTCTTGGACATACTGTTTCACCTACGTTAATATCTTCCAAGCCTGCAAGAGCAATAATATCCCCTGCTACAGCCTCTTCAATCTCAATACGTTTAAGACCGATAAATCCAAATAGTTTGGACACTCGGAAGTTTTTAACAGAACCATCTTTCTTCATTAGCGATACCTGCTGTCCCACTTTAATACTTCCGCGGAAAACACGCCCTACTCCAATACGACCAAGATAATCATTGTAATCAAGCAATGTTACTTGGAATTGCAGAGGTTCCTCTGCAGTGTCAAGTGGTGCTGGGATATTGTTCATAATCAGTTTAAAGATCGGATCCATTGTTTCAGACTGTTCTTCTGGCTCATCCCCAGAAGTTCCGTTCAATGCTGAAGCATAAACAACAGGGAATTCAAGCTGTTCATCGTCTGCACCTAATTCAATAAACAAGTCTAATACTTCGTCCACTACTTCGCTTGGACGGGAATTCGGACGGTCAATTTTATTTAAAACGACAACTGGTGTCAGTTTTTGTTCCAATGCTTTCTTAAGCACGAAACGAGTTTGTGGCATACAGCCCTCATAAGCATCAACCACTAATAACACACCATCTACCATTTTCAAAATACGTTCAACTTCCCCACCAAAGTCTGCGTGACCTGGTGTATCTAGAATGTTGATTCGTGCGTCATTATAATTGATCGCGGTATTTTTAGCTAAAATGGTAATTCCGCGTTCTTTTTCTAAATCATTAGAATCCATTGCGCGATCATCAACGTGTTCGTTATCACGAAACGTTCCAGAATAGTGAAGCATTTGGTCCACTAAAGTTGTTTTTCCGTGGTCAACGTGTGCAATAATTGCTATATTACGAATATCATCTCTGTGTTGCATGAAGCATACACCTCTTTCAAATTGCTAATTATTCAACTTATCTATTGTAACATATTAAAACATATATATATACCTAATGTACACTAATTTGTCATTTTTTACACACATTTTTTAAAAAAACCTTGATATGAGCCATATCTTTTTTTAAAAAGAACCAATCGCTGTACAATATGAATGGTTATAGAAAATATTCGCCATAAGTGTCTGTATCCATCATTTCCATGGAATTAAGGAGTTATTAGACAAATACAAGCTTAAATCTCACGAAGACTGTTTAGTTTTTAACCACTGGTACAACTTAACTATTATAAACGAGACTTGCCTCTTCACATTTGTGAGTGGCTGATGAAAAGAGGGATCTCCTGTGAAAACGAAACGACAAGGTGAATGGTTAGAAGTCACTGTTCCCGAGAAATGGAATGAGTTCACGATCGAACGTATTATGAAAAAAGAATGGAATGTCCCTCGAAAGTTGCTGCACAAATTTCGTACAGAGAAGGCAGTTACACTAAATAACGAACCTAGGCATTGGAAACAGACGAAGGTGCAAACAGGGGATGCCTTACGAATTAGATTATTTGAACCTCAAGAAATGGAAGTAGCTCCTACTTTCATGGAGGTTGATGTGATCTATGAGGATGACCATTTACTTGTTGTTAATAAACCAGTCGGTCTTGATACTCACCCTAATCAGCCTGATCAAACGGACACATTAGTCAATGCAGTTGCTTTTTATTTTCAAATGAATGGAATTGAAGCCACACCTAAATATGTACACCGTCTAGATCGTGACACTTCTGGTGCGATTTTATTTGCCAAACATGATTTGGCAATAGCTAGTCTTGGCCAACAATTAAAGGATCGCAGCATTAAGCGAACTTATATTGCCTGGGCCCATGGGAAAGTAAAGCCGAATAAGGGAGAAATTCATGAACCGATCGGAAAAGACCGTCATCACCCCGTAAGAAGAAGAGTATCTCCAGGTGGACAAAACGCAGAAACCCATTATGAATTGCTTGACTATAATAGCGTAAGAAAGGCCTCTCTTCTCAAACTGCAATTGAACACAGGAAGAACCCACCAGATCAGAGTGCACACTAGCTTTATTGGCCACCCACTATTAGGGGATGTCTTGTATGGGGGAAAAAGCAATCACGAGTATAAACAAGCTTTACATGCCGCAAAACTTACATTTATTCATCCTTTTACAGAAGAGCATATAGAATGTCTAGCTTTACCAGATCCCAGTTCTAAATTATTTGAGAATAAACACGTGCAACTCCTTGCTTCTTCACCTAAAAATAGTGGCACTGAAAGTCACTAGTAAAAAGAAGACTTGTATAAATAAGTAGTTCCAATACCGTGGAAAAAATCTAAAATAACAGATGAAATAACAAGAAGATCCGTTTGCCGTATGGAGTTTGGGAGGGCAGGGAAAACAGTTCGCTTTCCGCGGGCAGACGCCGAGTCTCCTCGAGCTTCTCGCTCTGCGGGGTCTCGTCTAGTCCGCTTTTCCCGGTCGAGTAAGCGGGAGCCTTCACTTATGTGTGCGGCTCCTCACTCCTCACAGAACCGTGCGAGCGGTATTCCCGCACACGGCTCTTCCTACTATCTTTCACAAAAATTCTGCTATCCTTGTCCGTTATGTTTCCATTACTTCTCTACCTCTAAGTGTAGGTAATGTTTCCCTTCCAAGGTTGATAGCAGGTAACGGCCTTTCCTCCATCAGAATTACCCAACTTCATTGGTACTACGCCGCTATCCGACTTCCTTTAGGCATTTGACAGTCCTCACTTTATTATCGCTTGTCAGTCATTACTCTTATCGAGACCTAAAGGATCTCCCGAGTTGCCGTAACATATCCTTGTATAACGTGCCGTGGTCATCGACTCCGAGGAAGAGGCTACTCTCTTGCCATTTTTCGATCTGTAACCCTGTTGCTTTCTACGCTCCTGAACGCATCAGCCTTCCCAAACAAGGGATTTTCGGAGCTTTTCCCTTCAACCTTTTGGCTTACGGCCCATTACCTAACTGTCTACGCTTAAAGACAGCTGTTACCAACTGCCCTCCAAGACTCGCTACGAGTGAATGGCTAGTTCTTTCTCGACGGGCATCCCACCCGCTATATGTTACGACCTATGCTCGGTCGCTCCAGGAGTCTCCCTGTTTTCCCTGCCCTCCCTGCTTTATTTTTCATAAACGGACCCGAATAGTGGGCCTTCCTCCTTAATGAAAACAGAGGGTAAACATGCTGTTATATCAATGGCTGCGTGGACTTCTAAGATTCGTTGATGTACCGTGACTCTGCTTCATCGCAAGGGGGTCAGGGAAATGACGCATACTCGTCAAACTAACCTCAACATTTTCGTCATCCCTTTAATAAACGTCATCCTTCCTTGAAAGAAGAAATTTCTAGGGAAAGATGATTTTATAAATCAAAAGAAACACACTTGGCCGGAATTCTGAAAGACAAACAGCTAAAGAAACCGACTTTTTGAATCGTTCCAGTACATTCAAGCCTGAAATTCTTGAATCTCTATACACTGTTAAAAGAAACAGCTTACATCATTTAATATCCTTTCAATTCAAGACCTCGACCTTCAAACAAGCTCTGCATAAACGTTTCAGTGTTAACGCTGGTTCCTTTTTAAAACTAGGGTATGGTCAATTAGCTAGTAGACAGGCAGGATTTTCACGCATTAGGATTTATGGATTCGATCCTTTCGTCTCCCGAATGATCATGCCCACTATCCGGAAATTCATGGTTTTGGATTTGGAGTACAGGTGCAGTTGGAATAAAAAGATGGCTGTTCCGTTGCTTTTTATCGGAGCATGGGGTTGAGAAACTATCCACCATGACTATGAAGAGTAGAACGAAACCTTTTTATGAAAATCGGGGGTGCTGTGTGAATATTGCCATTGAAATCTAATGACTCAATAGACCTGTGTGATGGCCATATTCTCTGGTCTGCATCAGGCTTCAATTGGCGTTAAATCAGATATTTCATGCTTTAACAGGGGCGGTAGAACAGCACGATTTCGATAGCAACATAGGGCAAGGGGCGGTGGGGAAGGGGGAGACTCCTGGAGCGACCGAGCATAGGTCGTAACATATAGCGGGTGGGATGCCCGTCGAGAAAGAACTAGCCATTCACTCGTAGCGAGTCTTGGAGGGCAGTTAGTAACAGCTGCTTTTAAGCGTAGACAGTTAGGTGATGGGCCGTAAGCCAAAAGGTTGAAGGGAA